>PUKW01000347.1 GCA_003550665.1 Paracoccaceae bacterium
CCAGCAGCCCCGCGACCCAGTCGAGGCAGGGGCGCTCATTGCCCGGCGGGTTGATGGTGTCGAACTGCACCAGCCGGGCCGTGATCGCCACCGCATCCATGTTTGACATGCGCGCCTCCCTCAACGCAGATGGCACGCGGCCATGTGTCCCGGCGCGACCTCGCGCAGCGCCGGGGTCTCTTCGAAGCAGCGCTTCTCGGCATAGGGGCAGCGCGTGTTGAAATAGCAGCCCCTGGGCGGGTTCATCGGGCTCGGCACATCGCCGGTGAGCACCTTGCGCTTGCGCCGCTTGCGCGGGTCCGGCACCGGCACCGACGCCAGAAGCGCCTCGGTATAGGGGTGCTGCGGGTTGCGAAACAGGCTGTCCTTGTCGGTCAGCTCCACCATCTTGCCCAGATACATCACCCCGATGCGGTGGCTGATATGCTGCACCACGGCGAGGTCGTGCGCGATGAAGACATAGGAGAGGTGATACTCCGCCTGCAGGTCCATCATCAGGTTGATGACCTGTGCCTGCACGGAAACGTCGAGCGCGGAGACCGGCTCGTCGGCGATGATGAGCTCGGGGTTGAGCGCGAGCGCGCGCGCGATGCCGAGGCGCTGGCGCTGGCCGCCCGAGAACTCGTAGGGGTAGCGGTGCAGCGCCTCGCGCCGCAGCCCGACCTTGTTGAACAGCTCGACCACGCGCTCCTCGCGGGCGGACCGGCTCATCCCGTCATCGTAATTGCCCAGCGGCTCGGCCACGATGTCGCGCACGCGCATGCGCTGGTTGAGCGAGGCGTAGGGGTCCTGGAAGATCACCTGCATCTCGCGGCGATGCGGGTGCATCTGCCGGCGCGAGAGTTTCGTGATGTCCTTGCCCTTGAGGCGGATCGACCCGCTGGTGGGCTCGATGAGCTTGAGGATCACCTTGCCCACCGTGGACTTGCCGCAGCCCGACTCGCCCACGATGCCCAGCGTCTCGCCCGCGCCCACCGAGAAGCTCACCCCGTCCACGGCATAGACCCGCGCCTGCTCGCGCCCGAGGATGCCGCCGGTGACGGGGAAGTGCTTGGCGAGGTCGCTCACCTCGAGGATCGGCGTTGCGGCGGACATGCTCATGCGCTCCATTCCGGCAGATTGGCGCTCTCCCAGCAGGCGGCGAGATGGCCCGGCGCCTTGGACTCGAGCGGCGGGTAGGTCTCGCGGCAGCGGTCGGTGGCGAAGCTGCAGCGCTCGGCGAAGGCGCAGCCCGGCGGCAGCTTGTCGAGCGAGGGCACGATGCCGGGGATCTCGGAGAGCCGTTCCGTCGTGGGCGGCGCGCCCGCCTCGGCGAGCTTGGGCAGCGAATTCATCAGCCCGCGGGTATAGGGATGCTGCGGGCGCTCGAACAGCTCGACGACGTCCGCCTCCTCGACCTTGCGCCCGGCATACATCACCAGCACCCGGTCGGCCATCTCGGCCACCACGCCGAGATCGTGGGTGATCAGGATGATCGCGGTGTTAAGCTTTTCGCGGATCTCCTCCATCAGGCCGAGGATCTGCGCCTGGATGGTCACGTCGAGCGCGGTGGTGGGCTCGTCGGCGATCAGAACGCTGGGATCGCAGGCGAGCGCCATGGCGATCATCACCCGCTGGCGCATCCCGCCCGAGAGCTGATGCGGATATTCCTTCAGGCGGCGCTGCGGCTCGGGGATGTGGACGAGGTCGAGCATTTCCTTCGCGCGGCCCATCGCGGCGCGCTCCGACAGGCCCTGATGCAGGATGATCGCCTCGGTGAGCTGATCGCCGATGGTGAGCACCGGGTTGAGCGAGCTCATCGGGTCCTGGAAGATCATCGAGATCTCGTTGCCGCGGATGGCGCGCATTTCGGCCGTGCTCGCCGCGAGCAGGTTCTTGCCGCGAAACCGCACCTCGCCGCCGGCAAAGCGCGCCGGCGGGCGCGGCACGAGCTGCATGATCGACAGCGAGGTGATCGACTTGCCGCAGCCCGACTCGCCCACCACGCCGAGGATCTCGCCGGGGCGCAGCGCGAAGCTCAGCCCGTCCACCGCCTTCACGACGCCGTCGCGGGTGTCGAAATAGGTGCGCAGCTCGTCGAGCTCGAGGACCGGCTCGCCCGTGGCGGGCGCGGGCTGCGGGGCGGTCTGCATGCGCGGGTCCTTTCCGTTCTCGGGGGGCATCGGCTCACACGCGGCGCTGCATGCGCGGATCGAGCGCGTCGCGCAGCCCGTCGCCGAAGGTGTTGATCGCGAAGACGGTGATCGCGAGGAACAGCCCCGGAAACATGATGATGCCGAAATTCTGGAAGAAGTAGCTGCGCCCCTCGGCCATGATGTTGCCCCAGGACGGGATCTCGGGCGGGGTGCCGGCGCCGACGAAGCTCAGATACGCCTCGAAGATAACCGCCTGCGCGCACATATAGGTCGCCTGCACGATCAGCGGCGGGATCGTGTTGGGCATGATGTGGCGCACGAGGATGCGCGCCGTCGAGGTGCCCGAGGCGATGGCGGCCTGCACGAAGGTCTGATCGCGCAGCATCAGCACCACCGAGCGCACGAGCCGCACCACCCGAGGCACCTCGGGGATCGTCAGCGCGAGGATCACGTTGGGCACGCTCGAGCCCCACAGCGCCACCAGCGCGATCGCCAGCAAGATTGCAGGGATCGACATCAGCGCGTCCATGAAGCGCATCACCACCGCGTCGACGCGCCGGCTGAACCCGGCGATGAGCCCGATCGCCAGCCCGATCGTGGTCGCGAGGAACGCCACCGAAAGCCCCACCAGAAGCGAGATCTGCCCGCCATGCAGCACCCGGCTGAACAGATCGCGGCCATACATGTCGGTGCCGAGGAAATACTGCAGCGTCGGGTCCTGCAGCCGGTCCATCGGGTTCTGGCGCAAGGGATCGAGGAGCCCGAAATACGGCGCGCCGAAGGACAGGAACGCCATCAGCGTGAGCACGACGAGCCCGAACAGCATCGTCGGATTGCGCCGCAACGCGTCCCAGGCGCTGGCGAAGGCTTCGGCGATGCGGCTCGGCTCGGACGGGGTGAAGGGCTTGTCGCTCAAGGCGGCGCTCCCGGGATCAGTAGCGGATGCGCGGATCGAAGAACACGTAGCTCAGATCGATCAGCAGGTTGAGAAGCACATAGGTCAGCGAGAAGACGAGGATCACGCCCTGGATCACGGGGTAATCCGTGCGCAGCACCGCATCCACCGTCAGTCGCCCGAGGCCGGGGATCGAGAACACCGTCTCGGTGACGACGACGCCGCCGATGATCAGCGCGAGGCCGAGGCCGATCGTCGTGGTGATCGGCACCATGGCGTTCTTGAGCGCGTGCTTGATGAGCACCTTGCGCGTGGCGAGGCCCTTGGCATAGGCGGTGCGCACATAGTCCTCGTTGAGCACCTCGAGCATCGTCGCGCGCGTCATCCGCGCGATCAGCGCCATGTAGACGAGGCCGAGCGTGAGCGCGGGCAGCGTGATGTGCAGCAGAAAGCCCGTGAAGCTCTCGCGGATCGGGGTATAGCCCTGCACCGGGAACCAGCCGAGCCCGATCGAGCCGCCGAGCACCAGCGTGTAGCCTAGCACGAAGACCGGGACCGAAAAGCCCAGCACCGCGACCGTCATCACCAGACGGTCCACCCAGGTGCCGACCTTCCACGCCGCCAGCACCCCGAGCGGGATCGCCAGCGTGATCGCGATGATCATGGTCATCAGGGTGAGCAGGAGCGTCGGCTCCACGCGCTGCCAGATCAGCCGCTCGACCGGCAGCCCCGAATAGATCGACACGCCCATGTCGCCCTGCAGGAGCCGTTCGAGCCAGCGCAGGAACTGGATGTGCAGCGGATCGTTGAGCCCGAGCAGCGCGCGGATCTGTTCGAGATTCTCCTCGGTGGCGTTGTCGCCGGCGATGATCGCGGCCGGGTCGCCGGGGCTCATGTGCAGCAGAAGAAACACGAAAACCGCCACCAGCCCCATGATGGGGATGGTGGCGAGAAGGCGGCGGATGACGTAGGCGTACATGGGTCTATCACTCCCTCAACCGATGCGGGTCCACGCCATCCGCGCGCGGATCAGTCGACCTCGATGTTCCAGAAGAACGGCACCGGCGCCTCGAGCACGCCGCTGACATTGTCCCGGTAGGCCGTGGGCTGGTAGTACTGCCCGGTCGGGATGTAGGGGACGAACTCGTAGAGGTATTCCTGAAGCTCCTCGACGATCTCCATCTGCACATCCGGGTCGGTCTCGCGGGCGAAATCGTCGCGCAACTGCTCGATGCGCTCGTCCTCGGGCCAGCCGAACCAGGCATCATCCCCCGACGCCGCCACCGAGATGTTGGAGATCGGGTTGAGCTGATCGACGGCGAGCCACCAGGTCGGGAACATGTTCCAGCCGCCATCCTCGGGATGATCGCGCGAGGCACGCTGCGAGGTCATCGTCGCCCAGTCCATCGAGCGCAGCTCGACCTCCATGCCGATGTCGCGCAGCGCCTGCGCCGTCACCAGCGACTGGCCATGCGCCACCGGCACGTCGGTGGGGTCGAGGATCACGACGGGGGTGCCGTCATAGCCGCCCTCCTCGAGCAGCTCGCGCGCGCGGTCGAGATCCTGGGTCTGCAGCGGCTCACTGCCGATGTCGGTCTCGAAGGGGCCGCCGCACATGAAGAAGGCGCCGCAGAAGGACTCGAAATATTCCTCGTCGCCCATGATCGTATACATGTAGTCGGGCTGCTGCACGGCCCACATCGCGGCCTGGCGGATATACTTGTTATCAAAAGGCGGGTAGAGAAAGTTGAACCGCATCAGCCCCTGCGTGCCGAGCGGATCGACCGTCTCGACGGTGATGGAGGGGTCGTCGAGAAGCTGCGGCAGCAGGTCCACGGCGGGCTGTTCGTAGAGGTCGACCTCGCCGGCGAGCAGCGCCTGCGTCGCGGTAGCCGGATCGGCGATGTAGCGCCATTCGACGCGGTCGACATTGGCGATCTTGCCGCCGGCGGCATAGCTCGCGGGCTCGTCGCGCGGCACGTAATCCTCGAAACGTTCATAGACGACGAGGTTGCCGGGCTGCCACTCTTCCTCGATGAAGACGAATGGGCCGGAGCCGATGATCTCGGGCACCTGCTCGGCCGGATCGGTCGCGGCGAGCTCGGCGGGCATGATGAAGGGCACGTTCGAGGAGATCTTGCCCAGCGACTCCAGGACGAGGCCGTAAGGCTCGCTCAGCGTCAGCGTGAAGGTCAGATCGTCTTCGACCTCGAAACCCTCGGCATAGCTCATCAGCTTCTGGCCCATGCCATCGCGGCGCGCCCAGCGTTCGAGCGATGCGACCGCGTCCTCGGCGGTGACGGGCTCGCCGTTGTGGAAGGTCAGCCCCTCGCGCAGCGTGATGGTGTAGACGAGGCCGTCATCATCGACCTCGTAGCCCTCGGCCATCTGCGGCTGCACCTCGAGATCCTCGTCGAGCGCGAACAGCGTGTCCCAGACGAGATAACCATGGTTGCGGGTGATGTAGGCCGTGGTCCAGATCGGGTCGATATTGCTCAGGTCGGCATGCGGAACGATCCGCAGAACGGAGCCGTCCTGCGCCTGTGCCGGAACGGCGTGCGCCAGAACCCCGGCGCCGACGAGCGGCGCGGCCATGAGCGCGGTCCGAAGGGATATACCCCTTTGAGCCGATGTGAACGGATATGCCATGCAGATGCTCCATCTCTTGTGCGACCGCCACGCGCTGCCGGGTCCCCGGCAGGCCGGTCGCTGATCCCCCTGCTTGCGCCGGCCCGCGTTATTCCGGTCTGTGGCCGGTTCTGCGTGCACGCCGCATCAGCCCGCGCTCTTGCGCGACGGTGCCGACTCTCTCTTTGTGCAAGCAGATTGATCCAAATGCAACTTTCTTGCATCGGTCGCACTGGCGTCATGGACGTTGTGCCCAAAGAGCATGCACCTGCCTATCTTTTAATCGAAGAGCCGCCCCTCTCTGGCAAGAGAGTTCCGCAGCGCGGCGTTTGGCGCTACGAAGGGGCAGGGCGCGCGGTCGGCCGATCAGAGAACCTTGCATGCTGGGAAAGAAACTCCGCGATACGCGGCGACACCGCAAGCTGACTCTGCGCGCCGTCGCGCAGAGTGCGGGGGTGTCGGAGGGACATCTCTCCAAGGTCGAGAACGACAAGGTGGCTCCGTCGCTGCCGGTGCTGCACCGGGTCGCGTCGGTACTCGGCATCAATCTCGCGCGGCTCTTCGAGGACGGCGCGGCCCCGCCGGACGTGATCGCGCGCGCCGGCGGGCGGCCTGTGATCGCGCTCGACCCGCTGCGCCAGGGCCGGGGCGTCACGCTCGAGCGCGTCATCGCCTACTCGGCCGAGAACGACCTGCAATGCAACATTCACATCATGGACCCCGGCGGCGCCAGCGACGGCCAGATCAGCCATGAGGGCGAAGAGGTCGGCATCGTCCTCGAGGGCGAGATCGAGCTGCTGCTGGAGCAGGAGGTGCACCGGCTGCGCACCGGCGACACCTTCCATTTCCGTTCCGAGCGCGCCCATGGCTACCGCAATGCTGGATCGGGGCGCGCGCGCATCTTCTGGGTCAACACGCCGCCGACCTTCTGAGCTACTGCCACACCGCCGGGTCCGCGATCAGATCGTCGAGCCCGACGACATGGCAGTAGATCATGTTGATCACCCGCAGCTCGTGCTCGTGCAGCTCGTCCGTGGCCGCCGCGCAGCACTCATCGACGACCAGCACGTTGAAGCTCTCATCGGCGAGACTGCGCACCGTCGAGGAGACGCACTGATCGGTGAAGATGCCCGCGCAGATCACGTCGGTGATGCCCATGTTGTGCAGCATCAGCCGCAGATTGGTGCCCGTGAGCGCGCTGTCGGTGGTCTTGAGAACGGTGATCTCGTCGCCCTGCGGCGCGAGCTCGGGCACGATCTGCGAATCCTCGCGGTCCTTGGGCAGCAGCAGGTAGTTGAACCCCGGCTTCTTCTGGCTCAGCGAGCGGTCGCGGCCGTCTTCCTTTTGGCAGGCGATGCGCGCATAGATCACCTCGACGCCGCGCGCCCGGCAATCGGCGATCAGCTTCGCGGTGTTGGGGATCACGGTGCGGCGCATGCGCTCGAGAAAGGGCTGCCAGCGGCTGTCCTCCTCGGCGGTGTCCTTGGGCTCCATGTAGGTGTTCTGGATGTCGATCACCAGCAGCGCGGTGCGCCCGGGATTGAGCCGTATGTCGTCGGGCTCCTCCGCCGTGGCGTAGTAGAAGGACCGATAGGCCGTTTTCCAGGACATGTTCCGCTCCCTCGATTCGATTGGCATCGCGCCGCACCATGCGCAGTGTCGCCGCGCGGGTCCAGCCCTGACCGCATCGCCCGGCGGCGCGCCGAGGTCCGGGCGCTCGCCGGAGCCCGGAAGGGCGCGACGGCTCCTGCGGGTAGCGACTTCGTGATGCCGGGTGACGTGCTGGTCCCGCAGAATGACCCCTGCGCGGAGCCGCCGGGTCAACCGGCACGCGATTCGGCGCTGAGGGGCTTCACCGCATTGTCTGCGCCGCGCGCCCTTCGGAGTCACCATGTCCGACACCGCCTCCGCTGCCCCTCCGGCCCCCGCTCCGATCGATGACACGACCCGCGCAGCGCCCCCGGCCTTCGCGGCCGATCTCGCCGCTCTGACGCCGGAGCTGCACCGATACGCGTTGCATCTTGCGCGCGACCGCGGTGTCGCCGAGGAGCTTGTTCAGGAGACGATCCTCCGGGCGCTGAGCCGGTTCGACCGCTTTCGCCCGGACAGCGATCTGCGGGCCTGGGCCTTCGCGATCCTGCGCAACACTCATCTTTCCGCCCTGCGCAGGCGCAGACGCGCGCCCTGCGATCTCGAAGGGGTTGCCGAGGCCATGCTGGCCTGCGCGCCCGAGCATGAGGCGCGGCTCGAGCTGCGCGATCTCGCCGCAGCGATCGCCCGCCTGCCCGCGGCGCAGCGCCGGGCATTGCTGCTCGTCGCGTTGCATGGGCTGTCCTGCGAGGCGGCTGCAGCCCTGTGCGGCTGCAGCGCGGGCACCGTCAAAAGCCGGGCCAATCGCGCCCGGCGGCGCCTCACCGCGAGTCTCGAGGGCGCCGAAGCCGCGCGGGGGCGGCCGGCTCCGGCCGCCGGGCGCGGGGAATGCGCCGGGCCGCATCGAAGGCCCGGCACCCGGATCAGCGATCAGCCGTCGTCTTCGTCGCCGTCCTCCTCAAGGATTTCCTCCTCTTCTTCCTCCTCAGCGTCATCGTCGTCTTCGTCGCCGTCGTCGTCATCCGCGACCTCGTCGTCGTGATCCTCCGCGGTGTCGTTCATGGTCTCGCCGTTCTCGATGATCTCGTCGATCTCGCCATTGTCGTCGTCATGCTCCCCGGCGAAGGCGGGCGCGGCGAGCAGGCTGAGGATGGCGGTGGTCAGCAGAAGGCGTTTCATTGCTCTCTCCATGTTGGCGCCTCACTGGCGAAGCGTGCCGAAACAATGCCTGGGCGGGTCCGCCAGTTCCCCCTTCCGGCTTCACAAATCGCAACGATTTCGTGAGGTTGACCCGGATCAGCCGCCGGCTTCAAGGCTGATGCGGATGGTGAGCCCGCCCGCGCGCAGCGTCTCGGTGGGCGCGCCCGCGGCCTCCTCGGCGGGCAGGCCCTGCGCGCGCGCGCTAGCCTGGCCGCGGTTTTGCAGCCGCGACTCGTCCCACAGCTCGAGCAGGGCGTCACGCCGGCGGGCATGGCGCTCGGCCTCGAATTCGGCCTCGGTCAGCGCGGTGACGATGCGGCTTGTGCGGGTGCCCTCATTGGCGATCCAAATGGCGCGGTCCGGGTCTGCGGTGAGCTCGTCGCGCGAGAAGGTCTGCCCGTCGGCATCGAGCAGGTAGCCGTCGCTGTCGGCCTTGGGCACGCCGCGATGATGCACGCCCACCACCTCCCAGTGCCGGTTGAATACCGGCGCGCCGGAGCTGCCCTTCTCGGTGTCGGCGTCATACCACAGGAAGGCGCCGAGATTCTTTGCGTCGCGCCCGCGCGCCGGGTTCTCGAGATGCAGCAGGTTCGCATTGTGCACCACGATGGATTTGCCGCGCCCGCCCGGGTGCTGGATGATGTTGACGGGGTCTCCGATGCGGATCTTGCCCTGCTGGGCGATCATCGGATGCCAGCCGAGCGGCTCCGCTGCTGCGCTTTCCGCGAGCGCGACCAGCGTGATGTCGAGCGTCGCGTCGGTAAACCAGAAGCGCCCCGGATCGAGCCGGACAGTCGGCATCGCGGTGAGGCCGCCGGTCAGGTCGTGTTGCTCGAACTCGACCTTGGCGGCGGCGGCATGGGGGATTTCGGGCAGCACGTGGTTGTTCGTCATCAGCATGTCGGGCGCGACGAGAAAGCCGGTGCCATGCGCGAGCCCGCCGGCCACGACGATCCGCCCCACCGACCGCGCCGCGACCATCCCGCGCCCCAGAAAGCTGATGCGCAGGATGTCGTCGTCGCCGATGATGCGTTCGCGCGAGTCGAGGGCATCGGCGGTGACGCGCGGTGCCGCACCCTCGCGCAGCTCGGCGATCTCCTCGCGCTCGGCGAACAGCGCGAGCCGGTCGGCCGTCTCGGTCGGGGCGGTGGCGCGGTCGGCAATGGCGCGGCGGGCGCGGTCGACCTTGGTACGCACCCTGGCAAAGCGGTCCAGGACGGGGGCGAGGACCTCGGCGTCGCTCGGCGGTGGGCGCATGATCCAAACTCCAGCGCGGTGTGAAATGAAATATTGTTTTGCAGTATCTTCGCGCATGGTAACATCACGCAAGCGGAATTCCCCGCATCCCCGGGAGTGTCGTGATGGCCAAGATCAGCTATGCGCAGTATGTCGAACTTCTTGTGGACCCCGACACCCCCGACGAGGTGATTGCCGCCTTCTCGACCTTCCGGCCCGACGGCCCCGCCTTCAACCCGACGCTGGTGCCGGATCCGGACCGCGTCGAGATGACCGCCGATCAGATCGAGGCCGAGAACGCGATGCGGATCGGCAACGGGCTCGCACGGTGGCGCCGCAATCGGCGCTTCGAGCGCGCACTGCGCGGCGGCGATGCGCGCGACGTCGTCGTGGCCGAGGGCGACAGCTGGTTTCAGTTTCCGATCTTCATCCGCGAAACCGTCAGCCATCTCAACGAGCCCTATCTCGTCAATTGCCTCGCGGCGGCGGGCGACACGGCGCGCAACATGGTCTATGGCCCGCCGGGCAAGGGCGGACGCGAATACATGGCCGAGCTCGACCGCCACGAGGGCCGGGTGCGCGCCTTCCTGTTCTCGGCGGCGGGCAATGACATCATCGGCGAGGATGAGGAGGCCGGCGACGGCACGCCGGTGCTGCGCAAGATCCTCAAGCGGCCGGACCCGGACGCGCGCCGGCCCGAGGATCACATCGACGCCGCCGAGCTCGACCGGCGCATTTCCTTTCTCGAGACGGCCTATGGCCGCGTCATCGCCACGATCCGCGAGCGCACGGCCTTTCGCACGCTGCCGATCCTCGTGCATGGCTACGACGTGCCGTTCCCGCATCCCTGGGACGAGACCGACCGGCGCAGCCCGGTCTGGGCGTCGAAGGACCGGTGGCTGGGAAGCGCGTTCGCCCCGCTCGGCATCGAGGGCGAGCTGCGCCGCGAGATCCTGGCGCTGCTCATCGACCGGCTCTACGAGATGCTCGACCGGGTCGCGGCGACCGATCCGCATGTCCATGTCGTCGATTGCCGGGGTGCGCTGCCGCGGCTGACGGACTGGGCCGACGAGATCCATGGCACGACCGAGGGCTTTGCCACCGTGGCGGCGCGGTTCCACGCCAAGCTCGTCGAGGTGATCGGGCGCTGAGCCCTCAGCCGGTCCTGTCCCCGAGCGCGAGATGCGCCGCGGCGAGCCGCGCGACCGGCACCCGGAAGGGCGAGCAGGAGACGTAATCGAAGCCCGCCGCCCGGCAGAAGGCGATCGATTCGGAATTGCCGCCATGCTCGCCGCAGACCGACAGCACGAGGCCGGGCCGGGCGGCGCGCCCGCGCTCGGCGGCGATGTGCAGGAGCTCTCCGACCCCGTCGATGTCGAGCATCTGGAACGGATCCTCGGGATAGACGCCGGCCTGGACATAGGTATTCATGAAGCGGCCGGCATCGTCGCGCGACAGCCCGTAGGTCATCTGGGTGAGGTCGTTGGTGCCGAAGCTCAGGAAATCCGTGTGCTGGGCGATGTCGCCGGCGCGCAGCGCCGCGCGCGGGGTCTCGACCATCACGCCGAGCCGGTAGTCGAAGCCGCGCCCGCGCTCGGTGCGCACGGCCGCCGCGACGGCGTCGATGCGTGCCTTCACGAGCTCGACCTCGCGCTTGGCGGAGACAAGCGGGATCATGATCTCGGGCACCACCGGGTCGCCGTTATGCGAGGCGTCGATCGTGGCCTCGAAAATGGCGCGCGCCTGCATGTCGTAGATTTCCGGCATGGTAATGCCGAGTCTGACCCCCCGCATCCCCAGCATCGGGTTGAATTCCGACAAGGCCTCGGCGCGGCGGGTGATCTCGGAAAGCGGCTTGTCGAGCGCCTCGGCGAGGTTGCGAAGCCCCTCGCGGCCATGCGGCAGAAACTCGTGCAGGGGCGGATCGAAGAGCCGGATGCACACCGGCGTGCCCTGCATGATCTCGAACAGATGGGTGAAATCGGCCCGCTGCATCGGCAGGAGCCGGTCGAGCGCGGCGCGGCGATCCTCGGCGGTGTCGGCGAAGATCATTTCGCGCATCACGGTGAGGCGGTCATCCTCGAAGAACATGTGCTCGGTGCGGCACAGCCCGATCCCCTCGGCGTCGAAGTCGCGCGCGATGCGGGCATCGGCAGGGGTGTCGGCATTGGCGCGCACGCCGATATCGCGCACCGCATCCGCCCAGCGCATCAGGCTGCGAAAACTGTCATCGACGGCGGGTTCGAGAAGGTCCGCGGCGCCGGCGAGAACTTCGCCGCAGGTGGCGTCGAGCGTGATCATCTCGCCCTCGGGGAGGGTCCGGCCATCCGATGTGGTCAGGCTGCGGCCATGGGCGTCGATGCGCAGCCCCGTGGCCCCGACGATGCAGGGCAGGCCGAGGCCGCGCCCGATCACTGCGGCGTGGCTGGTGATGCCGCCGCGCTCGGTGAGCACCCCGGAGGCGGCGTGCATGCCGCGGATATCCTCGGGGCTGGTTTCGCGGCGCACGAGGATGCAGGGCTCGCCGCGGGCGTCGCTGGCCTGGGCGGCGCTCGAGGAGAATACGATGCGCCCGCAGGCGGCGCCCGGGCTCGCGGCGATGCCGCGCGCGAGCACGTCGCGCGGCCCGCGCGGGTCGACCTGGTGGTGCAGGAGTTCCGAGAGCGCGCGCGGCGCGATGCGCGCGAGCGCCTCCTCGTGGCTGATGATCCCCTCCTCGGCCAGCGTGACCGCGATGCGCACCGCCGCGCGCGAATTGCGCGCCACGCGCACCGCGTCGAGCACCTGCAAGGCGCCATCCTCGAGGGTGAACTCGATCTGCATCTCTTCGTGCAGATGCTCCCGGCAGCCGGCGCCGAATTCCTGAAGGGTCGCGAAGATCTGCGGGCAGCGCTCCTCGAGCGAGGGGCCGCGCGGGTCGCGCGTCAGGTAGAGCGCGCCCTCGGCCCCCTCCGCGACGGCGTCGCGGCCCTGGCTCTGGCCGAGATAGCGCCCGGTGATCTGCGGGGCGCCGGTGGCGGAGTCGACGAGCTGGATCACCCCCGCGCCGCTCTCGCCGCGCCCGATGCCGAGCGCCATGCGCTGCACCACGAGACCGAGCCCGGCATCGACCGGCGCGCCGCGCGCCTGGCGCAGGAGCCGCGCCGAGGTCCCCTCCCAGGCCCGCGCCATGGAGCGCAGCACCTGCGCGAGCTGATGCGCGGGGTCCTGCGGAAAGGGCTCGTCCATCTCCGCCTCGAAGGCGCGCAGCGCGACGCGCAGCGCCGTTTCGGGCGGGCCGCCATTCTCGAAGAGGTCGGGATCGAGCCGGGCGACATGGGTGCCATAGGTCTGCACGAAACGCAGATAGAGCGCGCTCGCCGCGGCGGAGCCATGCGCGGCCGCCAGCTCGGCATGGCGCGCATCATTCATGCCGATATTGAGCAGGCTGCCGGGGCCGCCCCACGCACCGTTCTGCGAACTCGGCCGAACCGACACCAGCGCCCCGTCGCCAAAGCGCGCCAGGATCGCCGCCGTATCCGGCACCTGACCCGCTGCGATAAGGCGCACCGCGTCGAAGGGCAGCGCCAGCGTGCGCGGCACCGGCATCCCCAACCGAAGGAGCCGCTGCAGGCACTTCGCGCGCGCGCCATGCGTGTCCTCGGCGATCGGCGCGTCGGGGGTGATCTCGGTGAAACCGGGGATGGGCTGGTGTTTCTGCACTGCGGCGGCCTTTCGTTTGCCGAAGTGTAGTGCAATCGTATCGCCGTGCAAGGTCCGGACTCGCCTTTGCCGCACCGCAGCGCGCCGGAGTTGCTGCAATGCCGCAATCGCTCAGCCGAGCAGCGCGAGCCACATCCAGACCGACAGGATCGACAGCCCCGTCGCCAGCAGCACCGACGAGGCCGCCACCCGCTTGGCGCAGCCATACATGTTGGCGAAGACATAGGCGTTCACCCCGGGCGCCATCGCCGCCGTCACCACCGCCGAGCGGAACGCCTCTTCGGAGAGCGCGACCGCCGTGCCCATGCCCCACACGATCAGCGGATGCAGGATCAGCGAGACCGCGCAGACGAAGCCGATCGCGCGCAGATCGCCCTCGGGCCGGTAGCGATAGAGCACCCCGCCGAGCGCGAACAGCGCCGCCGGAATCGCGGCGCGCACCATCAGATCGAGCGCTTCGGCAAGCACGCCGGGCACCGGCACGCCGGAGACATTGACGGCAAAGCCGAGCGCGATCCCGATCACGAGCGCATTGCTGAACATCGCCCGGAGCACGCGCCCGGCCGTCGCGCGCAGGCCGCGGCCGCTATTGCGCACCACCTCCATGACGGTGATGCCGAGCGCATAGCAGAACGGCGAATGCAGCGCGATGATCGCGTAGTTGGGCTCCAGCGCGCCAGTGCCATAGGCGCGCTCGGTGATCGGCAGCCCCAGCAGCACCGAATTGGAAAACAGGCAGCAAAAGCCGATCGCGATGCAATCCGGCCAGGGCCGCGCGAACAGGATCCGTGCCCCGAACAGCCCCACGAGAAACCCCGCCGTCGCCCCGGTGTAGAAACTCAGCAGCAGCCAGCCATCGAGCAGCACCGCCAGCTCCAGCCGCATGATCGCCACGAAGAGCAGGCAGGGGATCGCGAAATTCTGGCTGAAGGCCATCAGGCCGTCCACCGCGCTGTCGCTGAACAGCCCGCGCCAGACCGCGCCATAGCCGAAACCGATCACCAGGAAGACCGGCAGGACGACTTCGATGAGCGCCTGCACGCGCTCAGATCTCGTAAGTGATGGTCATGCCGTCATGGGCGGGGGTGACATGCCCGGGGGTCTCGCGCGCGACGGCGCCGTGATCGAGATCGATATGCATGTTGGTGAGCACCGCGCGGCGCGGGCGCGCCCGCGCGATCCAGTCGAGCGCGAGATCGAGATGTGCGTGGCTTGGATGCGGGCGCCGGCGCAGCGCGTCGAGCACCCAGCAATCGAGCCCGTCGAGCAGCGGCCAGCAATGCTCGGGGATCGACACGACATCCGGCAGATAGACCAGATCGCCGATCCGGAAGCCGAGCGCGGCCATGGTGCCGTGATCGACCTCGAAGGGGGTCAGCGTAATGCCGCCGCCCGCCCCGGTGACGGTGATCGCGCCCTCGATGGGGCGCATCTCGAGGATCGGCGGGTATTCCGACCCCTCGGGCTGCACGAAAGCGTAGCCAAAGCGCGCTTCGAGCGCCGCGCGCGTGGGTGGATCGGCCCAGACCGGCACGCGGCGGCCGATATTGAAGACGATCTGGCGCAGATCGTCGAGCCCGTGGACATGATCGGCATGCGAGTGGGTGTAGACGACGCCATCAAGTTCGCCGACCCCGGCATCGAGGAGCTGGTCGCGCATGTCGGGGGAGGTGTCGATGAGCACGCGGGTGGTGCCCTCGTCGCCCTCCCGCTCGATCAGCATCGAGCAGCGCCGGCGCCGGTTGCGCGGGTTGTTCGGGTCGCACGCGCCCCATTTGCCGCCCAGCCGCGGCACGCCGCCCGAGGAGCCGCAGCCCAGGATCGTGAAGCGCAATCGTCCCATCAGGCCGCCTGGTTCCACGCGGCGGCCTTGGCGAAGAGGCGGTCGAAATTGGCGCTCGTCTGGCGCGCGAAGTCGGCGTAGTCCATGCCGCGAAGCTCGGCGCCGCGGGCGGCGGTGTGGGCGGTGAAGGCGGGCTCGTTGCGCTTGCCGCGATGCGGCACCGGCGCGAGATAGGGCGCGTCGGTCTCCACGAGGAGGCGCTCGACGGGGGCGGCGGTGAAGATGTCGCGCAGCGCCTCGGCCTTGGGAAAGGTCGCGATCCCCGACATCGACAGGTAGAACCCCAGATCGAGCGCGGTCTGCGCGAGCTTGGCGCCCGAGGAATAGCAATGCATTACCGCCGCGAAGGCCCCGGCGCGGTGCTCCTCGGTCAGGATGCGCGCCATGTCGCCGTCGGCGTCGCGGGCATGGATGACAAGCGGCAGCCCGGTGCGCCGCGCGGCCTCGGCATGCAGGCGCAGGCTCTCCTGTTGGGCGGCGGCGCTCTCGGCGGTGTAGTGGTAATCGAGGCCGGACTCGCCGATGGCGACGCATTTGGGATGCGCGGCGAAGCCTTCGAGGGCGGCAACGGTGACCATCGGCTCGTCGGCGACGCTCATGGGATGGGTGCCGGCGCTGAAGAAGACACTGTCATGCGCTTCGGCGATGGCGCGCACCTGCTGCTCGCGCCGTGGCCGCGTGCAGATCGTGACCATGCGCGTGACCCCGGCGGCGTGCGCGCGCGCGATCACCGCGTCGAGCTCGGCGGACAGTTCGGGGAAATCGAGGTGACAATGGCTGTCGACGATCTCGGGCGGGTGAGTCATACGGGGCCTTGTGTTTCAGGCTGTGCGGGCCGGCGCGGCGGCGGCGTCGATCGACAGCACCATATCGAGCACGAGCGCGGCGGGGTCAAGGTTGACCTCCCGGCCATGCCGGCCGCGCGCGGTGAGGCGTTCATGCAGCTCGGCCCAGCGCCGCGCGGCGGCCGCGTCCGGGGAGAGCCGGGCGAGCAGCGCCGCCTCGCCGGGGGCCGCCTCGCGCTCGGGCGGCCCTCTCACCCCGGCGCGCGCAAGGCGCGACAGGAACAGATCGATCAGCCACAGCACCAGATCGAGCTGCGCCCCCGCGCCGCGCCCGGCGACGCTGTCGGCAAAGGCGAGGGCGCGGGCGCGGTCGAGATCGGGCAGGGTCGCGGCGGTGTCGATGAGGGCGCGATAGCGCGCGAGCCCGTCCATCCGCGCAAGCCGCAGCGCCGCGCCCACCGATCCGCCCGACAGCGCCGCGAGCGCCGGCGCGGCGTCGGGGTCGTCCTGTCCGGCGGCGGCAAGGGCGGCGGCCATGTCCGCGGGGCCGAGCGCCCCGAGCCGCAGCACCCGGCAGCGCGAGCGGATGGTGGGAAGGAGGGCCGAGGGCTGATGGCTGACCAGCAGAAGCACCGTGTCGCGCGGCGGCTCCTCGAGCAGCTTCAGGAGCGCGTTGGCCGCCTGCGTGTTGAGTTCGTCGGCGGCATCGACGATCACCACGCGCCGCCCGCCCTCGGCCGCCGACATCGACAGGAACTGCCGCAGATCACGGATCACCGGCAGCCGGATATCGGCCGAAAGCGCATCGCCGCGCTCGTTCGCCCCGCGCCGCACCAGATGCAGCCGCGGCTCCGACAGAGCCGCGATCCGGCGCGCGACGGGATGATCGCCCGGCACGTCGAGCCCCGACGGCGCCGCCGCGAACGGCCCGTTGCCGGGCTGTTCGGCCAGCAGGAATCGCGCGATGCGCCATGCCAGCGTCGCCTTGCCGACCCCCTGCGGCCCGGTGATCAGCCAGCCGTGATGCAGCCGCCCGGCCGCGACGGCGGCGAGGAAGGTTTGCTCGGCGGCCGCCTGGCCGAAAAGCTGCGCCGTCTCGCGCGGATGCGCCGCGCCCTCGATGCGGTCGGGCTCGGGCAGGCCGTCGGTGCTCATGCGAGCAGGGTCCGCGTTTCGGCGGCGATCTCGGCGGCCACGGCCTCGGGGTCGCGGGCGGCGTCGACGAGTCGAAAGCGCCCGGGTGCGGCGCGCGCAAGCGCGTGAAACCCGGCGCGCAGCCGGGTCTGGAAGGCCGCACCCATCGATTCGTATCGGTCCTCGCGGCCGCCGCGCGCCGCGCCGCGCGCAAGCGCGTCCTCGGGCGCCATGTCGAGCAGGAAGGTCAGCGCGGGCTCGAGCCCGATGAATTGCGCGTGCAGCCCGTCGACGAGCCCCTGCAGGGCGCCGCGCGCCAAGCCCTGATAGACGCGCGTCGAATCGGTGAAGCGATCGCAGATCACGATGTGGCCGGCGTCGAGCGCGGGCGCGATCATCTTCTCGACATGATCGCGCCGCGCCGCGGTAAAGAGAAGGATCTCCGTCTCGGCCGACCAGCGCGCCGCGGCGCCCTCGACAAGTAGGGTCCGGATCGCCTCCGCACCGACCGATCCGCCAGGCTCGCGGGTCAGCACGACCTCGAAGCCGGCCTCCCGCAGCGTTTCGGCGAGGCGGCGTGCCTGGGTGGATTTGCCGGCGCCGTCGATGCCTTCGAAGGTGATGAAGAGCCCGCGCTCAGCCACGATCAGAGATCCGCCGCCTCCCGCAGGAGCCGCTGCGTCAGAAGCTCCGCCGCGGTGCGCAGCCGTACCCCGAAGCCGCCGCGCTCGACCGCGTGCTCGGCCACGAGCGGCACGCGCAGGGTCTCCAACTCGGGGATTTCGATCACGAGCTCGCCGATGCGCGCGCCCTCCGCGACCGGGGCCTCGATCGGGCCCTCATGGACGAGCTCGGCGCCGATGGCGTCCTGCACCTGGATCGGCAGCAGCGCGCGCACCGCGTCCTCGACGACGAGCCCGACGCTGTCGCCCTGGCCCATCCAGACCTCGGCGCTGCCCAGCCGCGTGCCCGGCTCGACGAGGGTGTGCTCGCGAAACTGCCGGAAGGCCCAGTTGATGATCCGCTCGGCCTCCTCGACGCGCTCCTCCTCGCTGTCGAGCCCGCCGATAACGAAGACGATGCGCCGGTCCCCCTGCTGGGCCGAGCCGGCGAGCGCATAGCCCGCCTCGCTCGTGAATCCGGTCTTGAGCCCGTCGAGCCCGAGCCCCTCATCGAGAAGCGGCAGCCTGTTGGCCTGGGTGATGCCGCCATAGCTCCATTCGGGCTCGGACAGGTACTCGTAGTATTGCGGGAATTCCTCGATCAGTCGCGCCGAGAGGATCGCGAGATCGCGCATGCTCATGCGGTGCTCGGGATGGGGCCAGCCGGAGGCGTTGGCGATCGTGGTGTTCTCGAGGCCGAGTTCCCGGGCGCGCTGCGTCGCCTGGGTGGCGAAATTCGCCTCGCTGCCGGCGAGTCCCTCGGCGACGGTCACGGTCGCATCATTGCCCGACAGCACCGCGATGCCGCGGATGAGCTCCTCCACGGTGGGCCGGTCGCCTTCATCGAGGAACATCCGCGAGCCGCCCATGTTGCGCGCGCGCGATGAGACGCTGAAGCTGTCATCAAGCGCGACCTGGCCCGACTCGATCGCCTCGAAAAGCATGTTGAGGGTTACCAGCTTGGACATCGAGGCCGGCGGGCGCGGCTCGTCGGCGTTCTTGTCGAGCAGCGTCGTGCCGGTATTGAGGTCCATCACATAGGCGGCCTCGGCGACGGTATCGAAGCTCGCGGCGGCCGGTGCCGCGAAGCTCGCCGCTGCAAGGCACGCGGCGGCCGCGTGCCGGGTCAGCCGGCGCAGCGCGGGGAGGGCATGGGTGCGCATCGTGAGGTCCCGTTCTGTGGCGCGGATGGCATCGTCTTAACCGCTTCTAGCATGCTCCCGCGCCGACGGCGACCCCATTGCGGCCGCAGTCAGCGCCGGTCCATCGCATCCACCAGCGCCCGGCAGGCCGTCTCCAGAAGCGTGAACACCTCGGTGAAGCCGCCGCCGAGATAGGGATCGGGCACCTCGCGCTCGGACCCCGGCGCATAGTCGAGCAGCAGATGCACCGGGGTCTCGGCGCCCGCCGGGCGCAGCCGCTCGATATCCCGGCGGTTGGACTCGTCCATCGCGAGGATGAGGTCGAAGCGCGCGAAATCCGCAGCCGTAATCTGGCGCGCGCGCAGATCCGAGAGGTCGACCCCGCGCGCATGCGCGGCGGCACGGGTGCGCGGGTCGGGCGCGGCGCCCTCGTGCCAGTTGCCGGTGCCCGCGCTGTCGATGCGCAGCGCGCGGCCCTCGGCGCGGGTCACCTCGCGCAGGATGCCGTGCGCCGTCGGCGAGCGGCAGATATTGCCGAGGCACACGAAAAGCACGCGCTGCGCGCCGGTTGCGGACTCGCTCATGGTTTCTGGCTCCTCGCGGGCTTGCGGCCGACCGCATCTGCCTTCAAGTTGCGACCCGCAAAAGCAAGGTCAAGGGCGCGCGATGAGCGAACGCATCGTCATTCTGACGGGGGCGGGCATCTCCGCCGAGAGCGGGCTGGGCACGTTTCGCGACGCGGGCGGGCTTTGGGCGCAGTACGACCTCGAGGAGGTCGCCACTCCCGAAGGGTTCGCGCGCGATCCGGCGAAGGTGCATGCCTTCTACAATGCCCGTCGCGAGAATTGCCGCGCCGCCGCGCCCAACGCCGCGCATCATGCCATCGCCCGGCTACAGGCCGCGCACCCCGCAGCGGTCACCCTCATCACCCAGAACATCGACGATCTCTTCGCCCGCGCCGGGGCCGAGGCGCTGCACATGCACGGCGAGTTGATGCGCGCGCTGTGCCATTCCTGCGCGGCGCGCTGGCCCGCGCCCGAACGCATGGCGCCCGAGGGTGCCTGCCCGCAATGCGGCGCGCGGGCGACGCGACCCGACGTGGTCTGGTTCGGCGAGATGCCCTACCACCTCGACGAAATCCTCGCGGCGCTGGGCGCGGCGGATCGCTTCGTCGCGATCGGCACGTCGGGCGCGGTGCAGCCGGCGGGCAGCTTCGTGCAGGAAGCCGCGGCGGCCGGGGCGCGCACGCTCGAGCTCAACCTCGAGCCGTCAGAGGCCACGCCGCTCTTCGACGAGGCGCGTCACGGCCCGGCCACCGCGCTGGTGCCCGACTGGGTGGAGGCGGTGCTCGCCGGGTAGGGGCGCGCCGGTCAGTCGTGATCGTGCCCGGACTGGCCGCGCGAGAGATCGACCGGCACCTCGACCTCGACGGGTCCGGCGTGCTCGAATTCGAGGCTGAGCGCGATGGTCTCGCCATCCTCGAACGGCGCGTCGATCCCCATGAGCATGACATGCGCGCCGCCACGCTCCAGGCTGTAGCTTCCGCCCGCCGGGATCGCGAAGCCGTCCTCGACCTCGGACATGCGCATCACGCCGTCATCGTCCTCCTCGTGGGTGTGGAGTTCGACGCGCGCGGCGATGTCGGAGCTGGCGCCGATCAGGCGGTCATCGGCATCGCCGCGATTCTCGATGGTCATGAAGGCGGCGCCCGACTGCGCCGTCGCGCCCGAGCTGCGGGCATGGGGATCGATGATGGCGATCGTGGCCTGCCCGGCGGCGAGTGGCGCGGCCAGCAGGACAAGCCCGGCGGCGAGCGCGATGTGGTGTCTCATGACTGGCTCCCGTTGCGTTATGAAGCTTGACCGCGGCGGCGGCCCCGCGCTGGATGCGTCCGCGCCGCGCGCAGCACGGATGGCAGGCCGAACAGCAGCGCATCCGGTATCGCGCCGGGACGGCGGGGATCGGGCGGTGCAAGGCGGCCATCCGCCGTCACCGCCACGACCTGTCCACTGGCGCAGGTTCCGAAGCCTCCGGCATGGGCGGCGCGCATTTCAAGCGGCGCGGCGAGCATCACCGCGAGCGCGGTGGCGAGGCTCAGCATCAGTGGAAGACGCCGCCCATTCATGCGGTGTCGCCGAGGACGCGTCGCGGGCTCCTGCATTCACACGCCGTCCTCTGGCCCCTTGACGTCGCAGCCTCCAGGAGCGCACGCGTCCCACCCTGACGCAGCATGCTGTCGCACGCGCCTGCAGCCACTGGAGACATTGCCCGGAGTGGGATCAGGCCGCGCTGGCGCCGGCCTTCTCGATCTCGCGCTTGATGCGCAGGGCCCGCGGCGAAAGCGTGTCGTCGCTGGCGCGGGCGAGAAAGGCATCGAGACCGCCGCGATGATCGACGGTGCGCAGCGCCGCGGCGGATATGCGCAGGCTGTAGGACTGGCCGAGCGCGTCCGACATCAGCGTGACATCCTGCAGGTTCGGGATGAAGCGGCGCTTGGACTTGTTGTTGGCGTGGCTGACATTGTTGCCGACCATCGGGCCCTTTCCGGTCAGTTCGCAGACGCGCGACATGGCTCTTGTCCTTGTTCAACGGGTGTTCACAAATCAGGCACGCCCCGCGAGGGGGCGCCAGCTGGTCGGCCCCGCAATTACGCCCCGTCACTGTGCGCGTCAAGCGATTCATCGCCGCCGCGCCCCGGCGCGGAGCCGTCGAGCGCGGCAAGGACCTGTGCGGCGGCCGCGGCCGGGGTTGCGGCGCCCGTGGCCACAGCCTCGCCGAGCCGCGCCATCCGCGCGCGCGCTTCGGGCGACTCGGTAAGCCGCGCGAGAAGCCCGGCGCGGACCTCCTCCTCGAACCAGTGCCGCGCCTGCGCAGCGCGCCGCGCGGCCCAGTGCCCCTCGGCGAGCCGCCACTCGGCGAGTTCGGTGATCTCGGCCCAGGCGGCCTCGAGCCCGGTGCCCTCGGTGGCCGAGACCGTCATCGCCTTGGGAAAGCCCTCCGGGTCCTGCGGGCGCCTGCGCAGAAGCCGCAGCGCGCCGGCGTAATCGGCGCAGGTGCGCATCGCGGTGTCGCGCAGCGCGCCGTCGGCCTTGTTGACGACGATGAGATCCGCCGTCTCCATGATACCGCGCTTGACGCCCTGCAGCTCGTCGCCGCCACCGGGCGCCATCAGCAGAACGAAGACGTCCGAAAGCTCCGCCACCACGGTCTCCGACTGGCCGACCCCGACCGTCTCGATCAGCACCACGTCGAAGCCCGCCGCTTCGCACAGCGTCACCGCCTCGCGGGTGCGCCGGGCGACGCCGCCGAGATGGGTCTGGCTCGGTGAGGGGCGGATGAAGGCGTTCGGATCGCGCGCGAGAAGCGGCATGCGCGTCTTGTCGCCGAGGATCGAGCCGCCCGAGCGCGCCGAGGACGGATCCACCGCCAGCACCGCCACGCGCAGGCCCTGCGCGGTGAGCATCCGCCCGAACGCCTCGATGAAGGTCGACTTGCCCACCCCCGGCGTGCCCGACAGCCCCAGCCGCAGCGCCTCGCGCATGGTGCCCACCTCCTCGATGAGGGCGGCGGCCTCGGCGCGGTGATCGGCGCGGCCCGACTCCACGAGCGTGATCGCCCGCGCCAGCGCGCGCCGGTCGCCCTCGGTGATGCGCCGTGCCAGCGCGGGGATGTCCATGGCGGCCTCGTTGATGAGCGCGCCGCACGGGCGACGCGGTTGTGATCCGGCGCCGCTTTTCTGGGCCGCGGAGTGGGTGTATGTCCAGAGGTGGCATGTTGGGGTGATGACGATGGTTCGGATTGCGACAGTGTTTTTCGCGGCGGTGCTGGCGGCGGGCGCCCTCGTGCCGGGGTCGGCGCCGCAGGCCGGGACGGGCGAGCGCGTCGACGAGGGCGCCTATGACCTGCGGGTGCGGGGCCTGCGCGCCGCGGTGGTGAGCTTTCGCGGGGTCGAGGATGCCGGCAGCTATGCTGTCGCCGCGCGCATCGAGAGTTCCGGGCTTGTCGGCCTGGTGCGCAATATCCGCTATGACGGGAATGCGCGCGGGCGCCATGACGGCAATGGCGGCTTCGAGACGCTGCGCTATGTCGAGGAGTCCGATACGGGCCGTCGCGAGTCGCTCTCGGAGATGGTCTACGAGAACGGGGTGCCGCGCGTGGTGCGCCGGGAGCCGCCGCGCGAGCGCGACCGCTACGCCGACCCCGCCGAGCAGGGCGGCACCATCGATCCGCTCACCGCGATGTATTCGCTGTTTCGCGATGTCGAGGCCGATCAGGCCTGCCGCGGCGATCTGGACCTGTTCGACGGCCAGCGGCGCGCGCAGATCGCCTTGTCGCGCGGTGCGCGCGACGGCGACAAGCTGCGCTGCGACGGCGAGTTCCGGCGCATCGAGGGCTACAGCGAGCGCGAAATCGAGGAGGGGACGCGGTTTCCCTTCCAGCTTACCTATGAGGCGCGGCCGGATGGGCGCATGCGCCTGGAGCATGTGCGCATGCAGACCGAATACGGCCCCGCCACCATGACGCGGCGCTGAGGCTACTCCCCGAGGCGCCGCGCCGCGCGCGTGAGGGCCGTGCGCAGCGCGGCCGGATCGTCGAGGCGCAACATCGCGGCGCTCGCGCCGGGGCCGATGCGCACCCCGAGCCCGCCATCTTCCTGCGCCGCGGCGATAGCGTCCTCGTCGGTGATATCGTCGCCGATCATTACCGGCCGGCGCCCGCGCAATCCCGGCAGGCGCATCAGCGCGCGCAGCGCCCGGCCCTTGTCGGCGCGGCGCGGCTTGACCTCGGCGACCATGTGGCCGGGCTGGACCACGAGATCGGCCTCCCCGCCCGCCGCGACGGCGGCCTCGGCGGCGGCGCGGCAGGCCGCGGCGGCGTGCGGCGCGGCGCGGTAATGCAGCGCTGCGGCCGGGCCCTTGCGCTCGAAGCGCACCCCGGGCACCGCCGCGGCGCAGGCGTCGAGCGGAGCGAGCACCGCTTCGGGCAGCGGCGCCGGCGCGGGTGGCAGCGGCTGCCCCGGCGCGGCGCGCTCGAGCCCGTGCGTGCCGATCCGCCACAGCCCGTCCGGCACCCGGCGCGCGAGATCTTTGAGCGCGCGCCCGCTGATTACAGCGCAGGCGCCGCCTAGCGCGCCCGACAGCCGCGCGAGGATTGCCGCCGTCTGCGCGGGCAGGGTCACCGCGTCAGGGTCTGCCGCGAGCGGGGCAAGGGTGCCGTCGAAATCGAGAAACAGCGCATCGTCGCGCGCGAGCGGCAACTCCGGGGGCTCGCCCGGGCTCATCGGGTCGCGCGCAGCGCGTCGAGATAGCCGCGCCACCACCAGCCCACATCCTCGCGCCAGACCCGTGCGCGCAGCGCCTGCCAGCGCGCGCTGCGCTCGCCGTGCGGCATCTCGAGCGCGCTGCGCAGCGCGTCGGTCACGGCGGCGATGTCGTAGGGGTTGACCTGCACCGCCTCCTCGAGCTGCTCCGCCGCGCCGGCGGGCTCCGACACGATCAGCACCCCCGGATCGCCCGGGTCCTGCGCGGCGACGAACTCCTTGGCCACGAGGTTCATCCCGTCGCGCAGCGGCGTGACCAGCCCGACCCGCGCCAGCCGGTAGAGCCCGGCGAGCTTGTCGCGCGGATATTCCCGCGCGATGTAGCGCACCGGGATCCAGCCGAGATCGGCATGGTCGCTGTTGATGCGCCCGGCGATGCGGTCGACCTGCTCGCGCAGATCGGCATAGGCCTCGACCTCGGTACGCGAGGGCGGCGCGATCTGCACCAGGCTGACGCGCGCATGCAGCGCGGCATCCGCGGCGATGAGCTGCCCGAACGCCTCGAGCCGCTGCGGCAGCCCCTTGGAATAGTCGAGCCGGTCGACACCGACCACGAGGGCGTCCTCGCCGATACCGCGGGCGAGCCTGGCGAGATCGGGATGGCTGCGCCAGTCGGCGGCGGCGGCGGAGACGCTGTCGGGGTCGATGCCGATGGGAAACGCCGCCGCGCGCAGAACCGTGCCGAAGGCATGCACCACCCCGTCGGCAAGCGGCGTCGCGGCGTGCTGTTCGGCGAGGTAGCGGCGGAAATTTTCCGCGTCATGCGCGGTCTGGAAGCCCACGAGATCGAAGGCGGCGAGCGCCTCGGCGATCTCGGCGTGCTGGGGCAGGGCGGTGAAGACCTCGGGCGACGGGAACGGGATGTGCAGGAAGAACCCGGTGGGTCCGCGCCAGCCCGCCGCGCGCAGCTCGCGCCCGAGCAGCATCAGGTGGTAGTCATGCACCCAGACCGTGTCATCGTCGCGCATGAGCGGCGCGAGCAGCCGCGCGAAGCGCGCATTGACGCGGTCGTACTGCGCGAACGCCTCGTCGTCGAAGCGCGCGAGGTCCACGCGGTAATGCAGCACCGGCCAGAGCGCGGCATTGGAATAGCCGAGATAGTAGCCCTCATAGTCCGCCTCGGTCAGGTCGAGCAGCGCGAAGGCGTAGTCGTCCTCGGCGGCATGGGCGAGCTTTTCGTCGGATGCCTCGACGGTCTGGCCCGACCAGCCGAACCACAACCCGCCCGATTCCGCGAGCGCATCGTGCAGCGCCGTTGCAAGCCCGCCCGAGCGCGGCGCGCCCGGCGTTGCGGTGCGGTTCGATACGACGACCAGACGGCTCATCCTCTCTCCCCCCCGGCGCTGCCCCGAAGGCGGCACGACGTCGAAAAAATAGGCCACCGCGCGCGATTTCCAAGCCGCCGGGCGCACAGCGGCCGGCCCGGCCCGGTTTCGCCGGATCGGCGGATGCGCGATAGGAGGGGCATGAACGGGGATGCGTTGCCGATCGATTCGGTGCTGGGCGAGCTGGTCGCGGCGCTGCGCGCGAGCGGGCGCGCGGTGCTGCAGGCGCCGCCGGGGGCGGGCAAGACGACGCGGGTGCCGCTCGCGCTCATGGGGCATGTCGCGGGCCGTATCCTGATGCTGGAGCCGCGCCGGCTCGCGGCGCGGGCTGCCGCCGAGCGGATGGCCGAAACGCTCGGCGAGGATGTCGGCGCGACGCTGGGCTACCGCATCCGTGGCGAGGCGAAGGTCTCGGCCGCGACGCGCATCGAGGTCGTCACCGAGGGCATTCTCACGCGGATGCTGCAATCGGACCCGGAGCTGTCCGGAGTCGGCGCGGTGATCTTCGACGAGTTTCATGAGCGCTCGCTCAACGCCGATCTGGGGCTTGCGCTGGCCTGGGAGGTGCGCGGGGCGCTGCGGCCGGATCTGTGGCTTGTGGTGATGTCGGCCACGCTCGATGCCGCGCCGGTGGCCGCGCTTCTCGACGACGCGCCGGTGATCACGGCCGAGGGTCGGGCGTTCTCCGTCGAGACGCGCTACCTCGACGCGCCGCTGGCGAAGGGCGTGCGCTTCGAGGCGGCGGCGGCTGATCTCGTGGCGCGGGCGGCGGGCGAAACCGGGGGCGGCGTGCTGGTCTTCCTGCCCGGCGAGGGCGAGATCCGGCGCGTGAGTGCGGCGCTCGACGGGCGGTTGCCGTCCGATTGCACGGTGCATCCGCTTTTCGGCGCGATGCGCTTCGAGGCGCAGCGCGCCACCATC
This sequence comes from Paracoccaceae bacterium, assembly GCA_003550665.1. Classification (GTDB taxonomy): domain Bacteria; phylum Pseudomonadota; class Alphaproteobacteria; order Rhodobacterales; family Rhodobacteraceae; genus Alkalilacustris. The sequence goes on from PUKW01000347.1 coordinate 26,519, forward strand.
GCCCCGGCGCGCAGCGGGCGCAAGGTGGTTCTGGCCACGGCGATCGCGGAGACATCGCTGACGATCGAGGATGTGCGCGTCGTCGTCGATTGCGGGCGCGCAAGGCGGGCGCGGTTCGATCCTGGCCGCGGCATGTCGCGGCTCGTGACCGAGCGCGTCAGTCGCGCCGAGGCCGAGCAGCGGCGCGGCCGGGCGGGGCGCGTGGCGCCGGGGGCTTGCTACCGCATGTGGGCGCGGGCCGAGGCGGGAGCGATGCCCGCCCACCCACCCGCGGAAATCGAGGCGGCCGATCTTTCGGGGCTGGCGCTGGAGCTGGCCGCGTGGGGCGCGGAGGCGCATGAGCTCGCCTTCGTCACGCCGCCGCCCGAGGCCGCGCTCGCCGAGGCGCGCGGGCTTCTCGCCCGGCTCGGGGCGCTCGATGCGCTGGGGCGGATCACGGCGCATGGCCGCGTGCTGGCCGCGCTGCCGCTGCATCCACGGCTGGCGCATATGCTGGCGGTGGCGGGGGCGCAGGCGGCGCCGCTCGCGGCCCTGCTGGGCGAGCGCGATCCGCTGCGCGGGGCGCCTGCCGATCTCGCGCTGCGGCTCGAGGCGCTGAACCATGCGGACCGTTTCGCGCGCGAGCGCCCGCACGGCGTGGATCGCGCGGCCATCGCGCGCATTCACGCCGAGGCGAAGCGGCTGCGCCGGCTCGCGCCCGAGAGCACGGCGGCGCTCACCCCTGGCGAGATGGCCGCGCTCGCCTATCCCGACCGGGTCGGGCTGCGGCGCAAGGGCGATGCGCCGCGCTGGGTGCTCTCGGGCGGGCGCGGCGCGGCGCTGGAGGCGGGTGATCCGCTCGCGGGGGCGCGGATGATCGTGGCCACCGATCTCGATGGTGCGGGCCGCGAGGCGCGCATCCGGCAGGCGGTCGAGCTGCGCGAGGCGGGGCTGCGCCGGCTCTACGCCGAGGCGATAGGCTGGGTGGATGTCTGCGAATGGTCGCGCCGCGAGCGCCGCGTCGTGGCGCGCCAGCAGGAGCGGTTCGGCGCGCTGGTACTCGAGGACCGGATCTGGCGCGACGTGCCCGCCGATGCCGTGGCGCGCGCGGCCTGCGACGGGGTGCGCGATCTGGGGCTGGAGCAATGCGGCATGACGCCCGCGGCGCGGCGGCTTCAGGCGCGGGTGGCGCTCCTGCGCGGGCAGGGGCTCGATCTGCCGGATCTGTCTGATGCCGCGCTCGAGGCGACGCTCAGGGACTGGCTGCCGCCCTGGCTCGCCGGGCGCCGCACGGCGGAGGATCTGCGCGGGCTCGATCTTGTCGTGGCGTTGCGCGCGCTTGTCGGCTGGGAGGCGCTGCAGACGCTCGACCGCCTCGCCCCGGCGCATTTCACCACCCCGCTCGGCCGGCGCGTGCCGATCGACTATTCCGGCGAGCACCCCGCGATCAGCGTGCGGCTGCAGGAGATGTTCGGGGTGACGACGCATCCGACGGTCGGCCCCGACGCGCTGCCGCTGCGCATCGAGCTTCTCTCACCGGCGCGCCGGCCGGTGCAGGTGACGAGGGACCTGCCGGGTTTCTGGGCCGACAGCTATGCCGATGTGCGCAAGGACATGCGCGGGCAATACCCCAAGCACCCCTGGCCCGAGGACCCCACCGCCGCCGATCCGACCCTGCGTGCCAAGCCGCGCAAGGGCTAGACGCCGAGGCACCAGCGCAGGATCGCCTTTTGCGCGTGCAGCCGGTTCTCGGCCTCGTCGAAGACGACCGATTGCCGCCCGTCCATCACCGCATCGGTGACCTCCTCGCCGCGATGGGCGGGCAGGCAGTGCATGAAGAGCGCCTCGGGTGCGGCCGCCATCAGCGCCGCATTGACCTGGTAGGGCCGCAGGAGGCGGTGGCGGCGTTCCTTGGTGGTCTGGCTGTCATGCATCGACACCCATGTGTCGGTGACGACCAGATCGGCCCCCGCGATGGCGGCGGCGGGGTCGCGCGCGATGGTGACGGTGGCGCCCTCGGCGCGGGCCATTTCGATGAATTCGGGGTCCGGGTCGAGTTCCTCGGGGCCGGTGAAGGTGAGGTCGAAGCCGAGGCGCCCGGCGGCGTGCAGGAAGGAGGCGCAGACATTGTTGCCATCGCCCGACCAGACCACGCGGCGCCCGGCGATGGGGCCGCGATGCTCCTCGAAGGTGAGAAGATCGGCCATGATCTGGCAGGGATGCGACCGGTTGGTCAGCCCGTTGATCACCGGAACATCCGCGTGCTCGGCCAGCTCCAGCAGCGTCGCCTCCTCGAAGGTGCGGATCATGATCGCATCGACATAGCGCGACAGCACTCGCGCCGTGTCGGCGATGGTCTCGCCATGGCCGAGCTGCATCTCGGCGCCCGAGAGCACGAGGCTCTGCCCGCCCATCTGCCGGATGCCGACATCGAAGCTCACCCGCGTGCGGGTCGAGGGCTTCTCGAAGACGAGCGCGACGATGCGCCCGTCGAGCGGCGCCGTATCGTCCGGCGCGCCGCGCGGACGCCCGGCGCGGGCGGCCTTCATCGCGGCGGCCTGATCGAGCATGGCGCGCAAGGACGCCGGGTCAGTGCGGTGCAGGTCGAGAAAGTGGTTCATGCCGACGCACCCTGCTCGGCGAGGGCGCTTGCGGCCTTGTCGAGCCGCGCGAGGCCCTCAGTGATTTCATCGTCCGAGATGGTCAGCGGCGGCAGGAGGCGCACGACGTTGTCCGCCGCCGGCACCACGAGCAGCTCCGCATCGCGCGCCGCGGCGACGACATCGGTGTTCGTCACCTTGCAGGCGAGCCCGCGCATCAGCCCCTTGCCGCGCACGCCGGCAAAGATTGCCGGATGGGCCGCGACGAGCGCCGAGAGTTGCTCTTCCATCGCCGCGCCCTTGCGCTCGACCTCGGCGAGGAAGTCCGGCTCGGCCACGATCTCCATCACCTTCGCGCCCACCGCGCAGCCGAGCGGGTTGCCGCCATAGGTGCTGCCATGGGTGCCCGCGACCATCGGCGTGGCCGCGCGCTCCTGCGCCAGCACCGCACCGAGCGGAAAGCCCCCGCCGATGCCCTTGGCCACGAGCAGGATATCCGGCGCGATGCCCGCCCATTCATGCGCGAAGAGCCGCCCGGTGCGGCCGGTGCCGCACTGCACCTCGTCGAGCACCATCAGCGCGCCAGTGGCGTCGCACAGCTCGCGCAGCCCGCGCAGGCATTCGGGCGGCATCGTGCGGATGCCCCCCTCGCCCTGGATCGGCTCGACCATCACGGCGGCGACGGTCTCGTCCATGGCGGCGTGCAGGGCGTCGTGATCGCCCCATTCGAGCACCTCGAAGCCGGGCATCAGCGGGCCGAAGCCGTCGGTCATCTTGCCGGGCCCGGCCGCCGCGATGGCGCCGGTGGAGCGGCCGTGAAACGCGCCCGTGAAGGTCAGGATGCGGTGGCGCTCGCGGCCCTCGCCGTGCCAGAAGCGGCGCACCATCTTGAGCGCGAGCTCGGTCGCCTCGGTGCCCGAATTGGTGAAGAAGACGGTGTCGGCGAAGCTCGCCGCGGTGAGCCGGTCGGCCAGCGCCTCCTGTTCGGGGATGCGGTAGAGATTGGAGACATGCCACAGCCGCCCGGCCTGCTCGGTGAGCGCGCGCACCAGCGCGGGATGGGCGTGCCCCAGCGCGTTGACCCCGATCCCCGCCGCGAAGTCGAGAAAGCGGCGCCCATCGGCCTCGGTCAGCCACGCGCCCGTCCCCGAGACGAAGCTGAGCGGCGCGCGGTTGTAGGTGGGCATCAATGCGGGGATCATGCGCGTCTCCGTTATGGAAAGGGGTCACGTGCCAAAGCGTGGCCGCCAAGTCAATCTTTCGCACGCCTGCGCGCGCGGGGGCAGATCGCGATTGCGCGGGCGGCGGGGCTGTGCTTGATGACGGCAAGCGGGCCGCGCTCCGCATTTCCCCATTCGCAGTGAGACGTCCTGATGAGCTACGGCATTTACATTGGCCGCAACCTGACCGCCGACGGCAAGCCCTACCTGGCCGGGTACGGGGACGAACCCTCGAGCCACTGGCTCGAACTCGCCCCGCGCGCCGAGCATCCCGAGGGCACGATGATCACCGTCGGCGTGACGCAGGATGCCGACCTGCCCGGCGAACTCACCGAGATCCCGCAGGTGCGCGAGACGGCGCGGCTGCTGCGCGTCAATTACACCTACTATCTCGGCGTGCCCGCGCCGCTCACCAATGGCGGGCTCAACGAGCACGGCGTCGCGGTGCGCGATATCTGGGCGCCGTCGCATCCTTTACTCAAGGACATGACACCCCAGAACCAGAGCGGGCCGAACTACTCGGATCTCGCGCGCATGGTGGTCGAGCGCGCGCGCACGGCGCGCGAGGGCGTCGAGCTGATCGCGCAGATGATCGATGAGTACGGCAAGTCGAGCTATGGCGGCAACACCCACATGATCGCGGACCCGGACGAGTGCTGGGTGGTCAAGGGCTTCGCGGGAGGGCGCAAGCTCTGGGTGGCCGAGCGGCTCGGCCCCGACGACATCCGCGCCTCGCGCCCCGGCTACGTCTTCGAGATCCCGCGCGAGCCGAACGAGGATTACCTCTTCCCGCCCTATTTCCACGACACCGCCGTCGAGCTCGGCCTGTGGAAACCCGAGGATGGCCCGCTGCGCGTCAACAAGGTCTTCGGCGACGGCAAGGGGCGCTGGGACGGGGTCGCCTGGATCGAGGACGAGATGCGCGCGCGCGCCGAGCGGCCGGGCAAGATCACCCTCGAGGACGTGTTCTGGTCGATCCAGACGGCGCGGCTGACGGGCGATACCGCCGGCTACGGGCAGGTCGTCCCGCTCGAGCATCCGCGCCATGACGCGCTGCGGGTGATGTGGCACGCGCCCATCGGGCCGGTCGCGGCGCCGCTCGTGCCCTGCTTCATCGGCATGACTGACGTGCCGCCGGAATACCGCCAGCATCGCTACCTCAATCGCGGCGAGAGCGCGCGCTTTCTCGACCGGCGCTACGAGGAGGAGGACGTCGACACCGTCTCGCATGTGCCGCAGGGGGTGGAGGTGACGCGCTCGGCCTTCTACGTGTTCAAGCGGCTGATGCACCTGGCGTTCCAGTGCCCCGAGCTGGCGCTGGGCGAGGTCTGGGATCACTGGCGCACCGTCGAGGCGGGGCTGATCGCGGATCTGCCCGATGTGCTGCGCAGCGCCGAGCTCTTGCTCGATGCGGGCGAGGAGCGGCTCGCGGGGCGGCTTCTGACCGATTACAGCCAGACCCGGCTGCTCGATACGCTGAACCAATGCGAGGCGCTGGTGGCCTCGCTCGAGGCGCGGCTGCGGGTGGCGGGGCGGCTGAATATGTCGGACAAGCCCGTCAAGCTCGACCAGACCTGGTGATCAGACGAGGAACGCGCGCAGCGCTGCCTCGAATTCGCGCGGCCTGTCGGCGTGCAGCCAGTGTCCCGCGCCGGGCAGCTTGGCGAAATGCGCCTGCGGGAAGAGCGCCTTGATGGCGGGGCGGTGCTCGCGGGTGAGGTAATCGGACTCGGCGCCCGCGAGAAACAGCGCCGGGGCGTCGAACTGCCCCTTCGGGTCGGGCCAGCCGATGATGCGGTCCATCCCGGCCTCGAGCACGTCGAGATTGAGCCGCCAGCGCGGCGGATCGGCCTTGAGATCCAGCGATTGCAGCAGGAAGGCGCGCACGCCCGGCTCGGGGATCGTCCCGGCGAGCCGCGCATCCGCCTCGCCGCGCCGGGTCACGCCGGACAGGTCGAGCCCGCGCATCGCCGCGATGAGCGGCGCCTGGCTGTGGCCGTAGCCCACCGGCGCGATATCGGCCACGACGAGCCGGCGCACCAGCTCGGGGCGCGTCAGCGCCAGCGTCATCGCCGCCTTGCCGCCCATCGAGTGACCGACGACATCAGCCTGCCCGCCCTCGGCCTCGATCAGCGCCGCGAGATCGCCGGCCATCGCCGGGTAGTCATGCGCGTCCTGCCAGGGGCTCGCGCCGTGATTGCGCATGTCGGGCGCGATGACGCGGCGCGTATCCGCGAGCCGCTTGGCGATCGCGCCCCAGTTGCGCGCCGAGCCGAACAGCCCGTGCGCAATGAGGATGGGCGGCGTCGCGGACGCCGCCCCGTAGGTGTCAAAATGCAGCATAATGGCCGCGCGCCGGTTGCCCGGCGCGCCCCGCTTCACAGCCCCTGATAGATCGGAAAGCGCGCGCAGAGCGCCTCGACCTCGGCGCGCACCTTCGCCTCGACCTCGGCATTGCCCGCCTCGCCATTGCTGGCGAGCCCGTCCGTGACCTCCACGATCCAGTCGGCGATCTGGCGGAACTCCGGCTCGCCGAAGCCGCGCGTCGTGCCCGCGGGGGTGCCGAGGCGGATGCCGCTCGTGACGGTGGGCTTTTCGGTATCGAACGGGATGCCGTTCTTGTTGCAGGTGATGTGCGCGCGCCCGAGGGCGGTCTCGG
>PUKW01000235.1 GCA_003550665.1 Paracoccaceae bacterium
ACGTTCGCCCCGCTCTCGATGAGGAGACGCGCCACGAGCAGCTCGGAGCCCTCGTAGCCCGATACCGTCACCGTCCCGTCGATGGGCGCGCCGGCAAGCGCCTCGCGGATGCCCGGCAGCGCGGCGTTCTGCGCCTCGGCGACCTTGTCGGAGGGCAACCCGAAGGCCGCGCCGATCTCGGCGAGCCAGGCGGCGGTGCCGTCATGGCCGACCGGCGCGGAGCCGACGATGGGCCGCCCCGCCGCCTCGAATTCGCGGATCGCGGCGGTGTAGAAGGGATGGATCGCGGCCACGGCGCCACCATCGAGCGCGGCGTAGAGCTCGCGCCATTCGCGGCACGGCACCACCGGCCCGGCGGCGAGCCCCATCGGCGCGAGCATCCGCCCGATCATCACCGGATCGCCCGGAAACATCTCGCCGAGCATGGTCACGCTGGGCCGGTCCGAGCGCCCGCGCTCGGGCGCCGGCACCGGGCCGGCCTCGACCTCGGCGCGGGCATAGTTGAGCATCGCGCCCGACAGGATGTCCTTGGCCTCGGCATGGGTCGGCACGCCGAAGCCGGGCACCTCGATGCCGATGATGCGCACCCCGTTGATCTCCTTGGGCAGCAGCCGCAGCGGCACCCCCGAGGCGGTGGGCACGCACAGATTGGTCACCACGATGGCGTCGTAATGCTCGGGATCGGCGAGGTCGTGCACCGCCTCGCGGATATCTTCGAACAGCTTGCCGGTCACCAGCGTCTCGGAGTCGAAGGGCACATAGCCCACCGACCGTCGCGCACCGTAGAAGTGCGACACGAAGGTCAGCCCGTAGACGCAGCAGGCCGAACCCGACAGCACCGTCGCGGTGCGCCGCATCCGCAGCCCCACCCGCAGCGACCCGAAGGCCGGGCACATCGATTGCGGCTTGTCATGCGGACCTTGCGGGTAGTCCTTGGCGTACTGGTCGAGCACCTCGGACTGCCCGGCCAGACGCGCGGCCTTCTCCATCTCGCCCGCCCCGGCGTGGCACCCCACACCATCGGCGGAGTTCGGCGGGGTCGGCGCGCCTTCGGTCTCGGGCGAGTCCGGTGCCGGTTCGGACGCGGCGCCCTGGATCACCTCGGCCGAGGCGGCATCGTCGTAGCGGATCTCTCCGGTCATCGCGTGCGCTCCCCGATCAGACTTCGTCGTAGACGACTTCGAGCGACGCCTTGGCGACGCTGCGCGTGCCGCGCATGTCGGCATCGGTCGCCGGCTCCAGAACCACGTCGCCGCCGGTATCCTTGGAGTCGAACAGCCCCAGAAGCCCGTCCTGCGACAGTGCAGCGGGCCGCAGCGGCGGGGCCGTCGACACGTTCTCGCCCAGCTCGGCGAACAGGGCGCCCCACTGGCTCTCGGCGGTGCCGACGATCTGGTAATTGGCGGATTTCTTGCGCAGGTCGTCATTCTGCGGGATCGCGGCGAGGACCGGGATCCCCACGGAGTCCGCAAAGGCCTGCGCCTCGCCGGACTGGTCGTCCTTGTTCACCACGAGCCCGGCGACACCGACATTGCCGCCCATCTTGCGGAAATACTCGACCGCGGAGCAGACATTGTTGGCCACATAGAGCGACTGCAGGTCGTTCGAGGCCACCAGGATGACCTTCTGGGCCATGTCGCGCGCGATCGGCAGGCCGAAGCCGCCGCAGACCACGTCGCCGAGGAAATCGAGCAGCACGTAGTCGAAATCCCAATCATGGAAGCCGAGCTTCTCGAGCATCTCGAAGCCGTGGATGATGCCGCGCCCGCCGCAGCCGCGGCCGACCTCGGGACCACCGAGTTCCATCGCGAAGACGCCGCCGCGCTTGAAGCACACATCACCGATCTTCATGTCCTCGCCGGCGAGCTTCTTCTGCGTCGAGGTCTCGATGATCGTCGGGCAGGCCTTGCCGCCGAACAACAGGCTGGTGGTGTCCGATTTCGGATCGCAGCCGATCAGCAGCACGCGCTTTCCCTGCTCGGCCATCATGTGGGACAGGTTCGCGAGGGTGAAGGATTTGCCGATCCCGCCCTTGCCGTAGATCGCGATGATCTGGGTCTTCTTGGTGGGCTCGCCCTGCGGCACTTCCAGCGAGGGTTCCTCGCTCGCCTCCTCGCGCAGCCTGGCGTCGAAGTCCTTAAGATTCGGCGCGTCGAACGTCATGCGTGGCCCTCCCAGTCGAGAATCATTTTCAGGCAGCCCGGATCGGAGAAGGCCGCGGCATAGGCCGCGGGTGCCTCGCCCGCCGGGCGGCTGTGTGTGACGAGCCCGCCGAGCGACAGCGCGCCGGACTCGATGAGCGCGCGCGTCGCGGTCAGGTCGTCGGGTGTCCATTCGGCGGCAATGCGCAGCCGCGCCTCCTTCATGAAGGCGGGCGCGAAGGCGAACTGCACCGGCGCGGTGTAGAACCCCGCCAGAACCACTTCGCCGCCCTTCGCCAGCCGGCCGATCAGCGTGTCGATGAACTCCGGCGCGCCGGAGGCGTCGTAGATCGCGGCGTAGTCGCGGCGCGTGTCATCGTCGGGATGACAGACCGGATAGCCCTCCGCACCGCCCTGCCGCGCCGGATCGAGCTCCCAGACCGTGGGCGCGGGCGCCCCGGCGGCGAGGGTGAGCCGCGCGAGCAGCCGGCCGAGCACGCCGTGCCCGACGATCAGCTGCGGCAGCGCGCGGTCAAACCCGGCGAGCGCGTGCCGCGCCGTGGCCGCGAGCGCCAGCAGCGCCCCGTCACGGCCCATCGCTGCATCGATCCGCGCCACCCGGCCCGCATCGCTGACGAGATGGCGCGCCGCGCCGCCGAACAGCCCGCGCACCGGCTCGGGGCCGGCGGCGTCGAAACAGTTGGCACCGGGGACGAAGACATGGTCGCCGGCGCGAAAGCCGCTGGCCTCGCCAGCCTCGACGACCTCGCCGGCAGCCTCGTAGCCGGGCACGAGCGGATAGCCCATGCCGGGAAAGGCCGGCATCGTGCCGTCCCAGAAGAGTTTCTCGGTTCCGGTGGAGATGCCCGAATGCGCGATCTCGACGACGATGTCGCGCGGACCCGGCGTGTTGAGGGGCAGCGCTCCGAGGGCGACGGCGCCGGGCTGTGACATGATGACGGCTGTGGTCTGCACGGTCCCTGGCTCCTTCTCGGCTCCGCGGTGAGTTGGTTTGCGGAGGCTCGCCTGCGGGTCTCTGGTCTCTTACTGTCACGATATACTTACACAAGCATATGTCAACTAAAGATGACAGATTTTGCGAAGGCCCTTCATGGACGCGTTTCAGGCCGCGCTAACGGCCTTGCGAGCTGTCATAACTTGCGTGACATAGGGCCGATCGCCGCGACTCGGGGCGGTCTCGGCGAATCCCGCATCGGCCAGGGCGGTGCGGATTTCCGCGGGGCTGCGCACGCGGCCGGTGCGCATCGCGAGGGTGTAGATCGCGAAATAGACATCCGTGCTCGGGTCGGGCCGCGCGCCGCCCGACATCGGCTCGGAGACGATCACCCGCCCGCCGGGCGGCAACACGCCATGCACGGCGCGCAAGAGCGCCGCGACCGTGTCGTCGCCGTGATCATAGAGCACCCGCACGAGGCTGATCGCATCCGCCCCCTCGGGCAGCGGATCGTCGCGAAAACTGCCCGCATGGATCGTCACCCGCCCGGCGATCCCGGCGCCGCGCAGCACCGGCGGCGCCCCGGCAACGACTTCGGGAAGATCGAACAGGCTCAGCTCCAGATCCGGACAGGCCGCACCGACCGCCGCGAGAAATGTTCCGGTGCCGCCGCCGATATCCATGAGATGGCGCACCCCCTTGAGCCGCACGCTGCGCAGCGTGTCGGCAGCCACGAGCGCCATGCTGTCGGCCATCAGCCCGGAGTAACGCTGCGCGGCCTCGGGATCATCCGCCGCGGCCGCACCGAAGACATAGGGCCAGAACCGGGCGAGCTCGGGCTCCGACTCGCCGCGCAGGAAGGCCGCCGGGTCGGCGAGGTCGCGATAGAGCACCGCGTGATGGCGCACCATCGCCTCGAGGCCAGGCACCCCGAGAAACGCAGCACCCCGCCGCGCGAGCGCGAATCGCCCGTCGCGCCGCCGCTTCAGCAGCCCCACCCCGGCCCCCGCCTGCAGCAGCACCTGCATCCGCTCGGGCGCAACGCCGGACCCCGGCGCCAGCACCGCAGCCGTGGCCGGCGCATCGGCGAGCCGGTGCAGGAGCCGAAGCTCCACCAGCGCCATCAGCACCTGGCTGCGCACGAAACCCTGCATGAGATCGAACAGCGCCGCACCCTCGGCCCGCGCGATGCGGCGCAGGCCCGGCACGCGGGCGGCGAAGCGCTGAAAACCGGGCCGCGCGATCAGCCGCGCGGTCCAGCCCGGCGCAAATGGTCCGCGCGCGGGCGCTTCAGCCACGCCCGGCGCCCGGCGGCGCGGCGGCGGGCTGCGGAGCCATGCGCTCGGCGTAGTGGGTCACGAGCCGCGCAAGTGCCGCCTCGCCGGGACAGGCCGGGATCGAGGCGATGGCCCCGCCGAGCGTCTCGCGCAGCCGCGCGCGCGCGCCGCGCACGCCGTAGGTCGCCACCGCACTCGGCCGGCCATGCGCCGCATCCTGCCCGACCGGCTTGCCGAGCGCCTCGTCGCAGGCATCGCGCAGATCGTCGGCGATCTGAAACGCGGCACCGATATGCGCGCCGAGCTCGTCCCAGGGCTCCGCGTCATGGCCTGCGGCGATCGCGCCCATCCGCGTCGCGGCGATGAAGAGCGCGCCGGTCTTGGCGCGGTGATAGGCGTCGAGATCGACCGATGGCTCGCTCTCCCAGCCCTGCCCGGCGCAGATGCCGCCGGGCATGCCGGATCGCGCCGCAAGGCATTGTGTGAGCGCGAGCGCACGGGCGGGCTCATGCGCGCCGACTTGTGCGATCCGGTCGAAGGCCAGCAGGATCAGGCTGTCGCCCGCCAGCACGGCGAGCGGCTCGGAGAAGGCGCGATGCAGGCTCGGCTTGCCGCGCCGCTCGGCGGCGTCGTCGAAGGCGGGCAGATCGTCATGCACGAGGCTCGCGCAATGGATCAGCTCGAGCGCGGCCGCGGCCGCGTCGGTGAGCACGGGGCGGTCCTCGCCGCAGGCCTGCGCCACCGCGATGAGGATCGTGGGCCGGATCCGCGCACCGCCGGGCCGCACGGCATGGTCGAGCGCGGCGGCGAGCCGCGGCGGCGCCCCCTGCCCGCCCGCCTGCGCCATCGCCGCGCCGAGGGCGCTCTCGATCCGGGGGCTGAAGTGCATTGGCGACTCCTTTGCAAGGCACTATGTCAATTCGACGCGACACTCATGTGTAAATTACACTGGACACTTCGCCGGGCCGAGTCAACAATCGGGCAACATGACACGCGCTCGCGACACGAAGATCATCATTATCGGCGCCGGAATGGGCGGGCTCGCGGCGGCGATCAGCCTCGCGCGGCGCGGCCGCGACGTGACGGTGCTCGAGGCCGCCGACGCCCCCGGCGGCAAGATGCGCACCGTCCCGAGCGCCGCCGGCGCCGTCGATGCCGGGCCCACCGTGCTGACGCTGCGCGAGATGTTCGATCGCCTCTTCGAGGATGCGGGCGCGCGGCTCGAGGATCACGTGACGCTGCATCCCGAGCCGATCCTCGCGCGCCATTCCTGGCCCGATGGCGGGCGGCTCGACCTGTTCGCCGACCCGCAGGCGAGCGAAGACGCCATCGGCGCCTTCGCGGGCGCGGGCGCGGCGGCGGAGTTTCGCCGCTTCGACGCCCTCACGGCGCGGCTCTACACGGCCTTCGAGGCGCCGATGATGCGCGCGCCGCGCCCGCGCCTTGCCGGGCTCGCGCGCGCGGCGCTCACGACGCCGGGGCTGGGCGCCGCGCTGGTGCCGGGGCGCTCGCTCGCCGATCTGCTGGCGCGCAGCTTCACCGATCCGCGGCTCGCGCAGCTCTTTGGCCGCTACGCCACCTATGTCGGCGGTCATCCGGAGCTGTCACCCGCAGTGCTGGCGCTGATCTGGCAGGCGGAGGCGCGCGGGGTCTGGAGCATCGAGGGCGGGATGCACGCGCTCGCCCGGGCGATGGCCGATCTGGCGGCAGCGCACGGGGCCCGCATCCGGTTGAACTGCCGCGTCGCCCGGATCCGGCGCGCGGGCGGGCGCGTCAGCGGCGTCACGCTCGCCGACGGCACCGAACTCGCGGCGGATCGCGTGGTGTTCAACGGCGATCCCGCCGCGCTCAATGCCGGGCTGCTCGGCCCGGACGTCAAGGGCTGCCTGCCCGTCGCCGCGACCGTGCCACGCAGCCTCTCCGCCGAGGTCTGGGCCTTCGCCGCGCGGCCGGACGGCGCCGACCTGATACGCCACAACCTCTACTTCGCCGCCGACCCCACCGCCGAGTTCGGACCCATCGCGCGCGGCCGCCGCCCCAAGGAGCCGACGCTCTATGTCTGCGCGCAGGACCGCGCACCGGGCCAGGGGCCCGGCACCGACCCCGAGCGTTTCGAGATCATCATGAACGCGCCGCCGCTCGGCGCAGAGGAGCCGCCATGCCCGCGCCGGATCTTTCATCACCTGGCCCGCTTCGGGCTGACCTTCACGCCGGAGCCGGACGCGACGGCGGCGACGACCCCGGCGGGGTTCGAGCGCCGGTTTCCGGGCTCGCGCGGCGCGCTCTACGGGCTGAGCCCGCACGGCCTGACGGCGCCGTTTCGCCGGCCGACGGCGCGAACCCGGCTGACGGGGCTCTACCTGGCGGGGGGCGGGGCGCATCCGGGGGCGGGGGTGCCGATGGCGGCACGCTCCGGCACGCACGCGGCCGAGGCGATCGAGAGCGACCTTGCTTCGCGCTCGAGGTTCCGGCGAACGGCTACGCATGGTGGTACGTCGACGGGATCTCGGAATGCGGGCGCCGGGCGGTCTCGGTCATCGGATTCATAGGCTCGGTCTTCTCGCCCTGGTATGCGTGGTCGGGGCGGCGCGATCCGGCGAATCACTGCTGCATCAACGTGGCGACCTACGGCCCCGGCGGGCGCTTCGCGATGACCGATCGCGGCCGCGCGGCGCTGCACCGCAGCGAGGACACCCTGCGGGTCGGGCCGAGCGCGATGCGCTGGGTCGATGGCGGGCTCGTCATCGACATCGACGAGATCGCCTCGCCGCCGCTGATCGGCCGGCTGCGCGGGCGCATCGCGCTCACCCCGACGATGGTCACCGACACCGAGGTCGCGCTGACGCCGGACGGTGCGCATGTCTGGCGCCCCTTCGCACCCGCCGCGCGCATCGAGGTCGATCTCGATCGCGGCCATCGCTGGAGCGGGCACGGCTATTTCGACGCCAATTTCGGCACCCGCGCGCTGGAGCAGGATTTCGCGACCTGGAGCTGGGGGCGCTTCCCGGTGCCGGAGGGCGCGGCGTGTTTCTACGACGCGGTGCGCGCGGATGGCTCGAAGCTCGCGCTCGGGCTGCGATTCGATGCGCAAGGGGTGGCGCGGCGCTTCGAGCCGCCACCCGCGGCGCGGCTGCCGCGCTCGCTCTGGGCGCTCGGGCGATCCACGCGCGCGGATGCGGGCTACCAGCCGCGGCAGGTTCTCGCGATGCTGGACGCCCCCTTCTACAACCGCGCGGCGGTACGCACCCGTATCGACGGGGTGGAGACGACGGGCGTGCATGAAGCGCTCGATCTGCGCCGATTCGCATCGCCATGGCTCAAGCCGATGCTGGCCGTGCGGGTGCCGCGCCGGGCGGGCTGGCGCGGCTGAGTCAGGTGGCGAATTGCGGGTTGCGCTGCCAGACCGAGAAATTCAGCGCCGTCGCGATCGTCACCCAAAGCAGATACGGCGCAAGAAGCAGCCCGGCGATCAGATCGTGCTGCAGGAAGGCGAGCATCGTCGCCGCCACCGACAGCCACAGCCCGACGATCACGATGAACGCCGCGCGCATCCGCCGAAGGCCGAAGAAGATCGGCGTCCACAGCGTGTTGAAGGCGATCTGCAACGCCCAGAAGGCCAGCGCCTGCTGCGTGCCCTCGATCATGCCGATCCGCATCGCGGCGAAGGCGATGGCGATGTAGAGGACCGTCCACACGACCGGAAACGCCCAGTTGGGCGGCGTCCAGACGGGCTTGGAAAGGCTGCGATACCACTCGCCCGGGTCGAACATCGCGCCCGTGGTCGCCGCCGCCCCGCAGGCGGCCAGAAACGTCAGAAACAGGCCCCAGTCCATCGCGCCCTCCAATACCGGCCCCCGAGAAGTATCTCAGGCGCCGCCCGCGTCCAAGCCCTCCGGCGCATGGGCGCGATCGCGCGCCTTGAGCTGGGCGAAGACCTCGAAGAGCGCGTCGGTGCCGCTGGGTTCCGGGCGCGCCAGCGCGGCGGCGGCGACGAGATGCGCGACCTCGGGCTCGGGCCGGGCATGCAAGGTCGCCGGGCGCGGCAGCAGCATTGTGCCGCCGGTGCGCAGCGCCGACAGCCCGATCCAGCCGAGCTTGCGCGGCCCGCCGGTGCGCGCGCGGGTGCTGATGCTATCATGGCCGGCGCGCGCGACGGCGGTGCCGATGCCGTCATAGATGTGGCGTGCGGCGAAGATGCCGGGGCGGCAATCGGCGGGCAGCGCCCCAATCCCGGCCTCGGCACGGCGATAGAGCCGGTCGGCCTGCCCCAGCAGACGGCGCACCACGGCGGCGATGCGCGGATCCGGGCGCGGATCGGCAAGAAAGGCGCGCGGCGCGATCCCGGCCTCGTGCAGCCAGTCGCGCGGCAGGTAGATCCGCCCGGCGCGTGCATCCTCGCCAACATCGCGCGCGATGTTGGTCAGCTGCATCGCCAGCCCGAGATCGCAGGCCCGCGCCAGCGCATCCGCATCGCGCACCCGCATGAGCACGCACATCATCGCGCCCACCGCCGCCGCCACCCGCGCCGAATAGGCGAGCACATCGGCCAGCGTGTCGTAGCGCCGGCCCTCGGCATCCCATTCGAGCCCCTCGATGAGAGCGTCGGGTAGCGCGCGCGGCATCGCGAAGTCGTGCACCACGCGCGCGAAGGCCCGATCGGCGGGTGCGTCACGGGGGGTGTCGCGATAGACCGCCTCGAGCCGGGCACGCAGCCGCGCGACCGCGCGCGCGCGCTCGGATCCCGCGACCTCGTCGACCGCATCATCGGCCAGCCGGCAGAAGGCATAGAGCGCCAGCGCCGGATCGCGCACCCGCCGCGGCAGGAGCCGGGAGGCGGCATGAAAGGAATGCGACCCGGTCCGGATCGCGGCGCGGCAGGCGGCGATATCCGCGTCGGCCACCATCGCCTTATTCCGCCGCCACCGGCAGCGCCGCGCGCGCGGGCATGGTGGGCGCGTCGGGGACCAGCTTGCCGAGCACCTCGGCCGAGGAGATCACCCCGGGCACCCCTGCCCCCGGATGCGTCCCCGCGCCCACGAGATAGAGCCCCGGCAGCTCCTCGGAGACGTTGTGCGGGCGAAACCAGGCCGATTGAAGGATCCTTGGCTCGAGCGAGAATCCCGCCCCGTGCGGGCTCAGATAGCGGTCGCGGAAATCCGCCGGCGTGAAGGTAAGCGATTCGGTGATATGCGCGCCGAGGCCGGGCAGATGCGCCTCCAGCTCGGCGAGCACCGCGGCGCGATACCGCTCGCGCTCGGCGTCCCAGTCCACGGCGTCCGGATGCCCGAGATGCGGCACCGGCGAGAGCGCATAGAAGGTGTCGCCGCCCTC
>PUKW01000259.1 GCA_003550665.1 Paracoccaceae bacterium
CGGCACCGCCCGACGCCCCGCCGCGCGACACCATGCCGGCCGAGACGCTGCCGACAGATCCCGCGCCAGGCACAGGGTCGCCGCGCCCCGAGGACTGAGCACGGCCGCAGCTTGACCCTCCCCGGCTGCGGGCGCAGTCTGGCCGGTGATCACGGATGGAGGACAAGGGTGGCCATCAGCAAGCACATCGTCACCTGGTTCGACGGGACCTGGCATGACGGCAACGCGCCGGTGATCGGGGCGGCGGATCATGTCGCCTGGCTCGGCAGCCAGATCTTCGACGGCGCGCGCCAGTTCGAGGGGGTGCGCCCCGACCTTGAGCTGCACAGCGCGCGGCTGATCCGCTCGGCGCATGCGATGGGAATGGTGCCGCCGGTGGATGCCGACACGGTGCACGGCCTGCTCGAGGAAGGGTGCAGGCATTTCGCCCCGGATGCCGAGCTCTATCTGCGCCCGATGATGTGGTCGCGCGACGGCTCGCCCGGCGTGATCGATCTCGACCCGGGCTCGACGGCGTTCTGCATCTGCATCGAGGCGATGCCGATGCCAGTGCCGGGGGAGTATTCGCTCACCGTCTCGCCCTTCTGCCGGCCGCGCCCCGACATGGCGCTCACCGAGGCGAAGGCCGGCTCGCTCTATGCCAACAATGGCCGCATCATGGCCGAGGCGCGTGCACGCGGCTTTCACAACGCGCTGTCGCTCGACGCCGACGGCCATGTCGCCGAGACCGCCTCGACCAATGTCTTCATGGTGCGCGACGGCGAGGTGCTGACGCCGATCCCCAACGGCACCTTTCTCAACGGGCTGACGCGCCAGCGGGTGATGAAGCTTCTGCAGGCCGACGGCATCCGCGTCATCGAGACATCGCTGAGCGTCGAGGATTTCCGCCGCGCCGACGAGATCTTCATCACCGGCAACATCGCCAAGGTGATGCCCGTCGCCCGGCTCGACGATCGCGCGCTTGAACAGGGCCCCGTCGCCACGCGCGCACGCGAGCTCTACTGGGATTTTGCACACTCAAAGGCACCCGCATGACCCTTACCGACACGATGACCGCCATCGAGATCTCCGCGCCCGGCGGCCCCGAGGTACTCACCCCCACGACCCGGCCGGTGCCCGCGCCGGGGCACGGCCAGATCGTGATCCGCGTCGCCCATGCCGGGGTGAACCGGCCCGACGCGCTGCAGCGCGCCGGCGCCTATGCGCCGCCGGCGGGGGCGTCGGACCTGCCCGGGCTCGAGGCGGCGGGGCATGTCGCGGCGGTTGGGCCCGGGGTGAGCCGCTGGGATGTGGGCGACGCGGTCTGCGCGCTGCTGCCCGGCGGCGGCTACGCCGAACATGTCGCCACCCCGGCCGATCATGCGCTGCCGGTGCCCGCGGGGCTCGATCTCGCGGCCGCCGCCGCACTGCCCGAGACTGCCTTCACCGTGTGGAGCAACATGGTGATGCGCGGTGGACTCAAGGGCGGCGAGCGGTTCCTCGTGCATGGCGGCTCCTCGGGGATCGGGACCATGGCGATCCAGCTTGCGCACCGGCTCGGCGCGCGGGTCTTCGCAACGGCGGGCACGGACGAGAAATGCGCGCTGTGCGAACGCCTCGGTGCGGATCGCGCGATCAATTACCGCGACGCGGATTTCGTCGAGGTGCTGCGCGATGCGGGCGGGGCAGACTTGATCCTCGACATGGTCGGCGGCGATTATATCCCGCGCAACGTCAGGGCGCTCAGGGATGATGGGCGGCTGGTGCAGATCGCGTTCCTGCAGGGGCCGAAGGTCGAGCTTAACTTCGCGCAGGTGATGACCCGGCGGCTGACCATCACCGGCTCGACGCTGCGCCCGCAATCGGATCTGGCCAAGGCGCGCATCGCCGCCGAGGTGGAGCGCCATGTCTGGCCACTGATCGCGGCGGGGCAGGTCGCGCCGGTGATGGATTCGCGCTTCGCGCTCAAGGACGCCGCCAAGGCCCATGCGCGGATGGAAAGCTCCGTGCATATGGGCAAGATCGTCCTCGATGTCGGCTGAGCCGCGCCGCCGGGGCGGCGCGGCCGCCGCTCAGGGCGCTTCGCAGGCATAGGCCTCCGGGTCGCGCCAGTCGCCCTCGCCGTCATGCACCGCGCGCTCGGGCCATGCACACACCGGGCGCGACCAGTCCGCCTCGCCGTCCTCGTCGTAGCGCGTGGTCATGAGCTGCGCGGGGGCCTCGTCCTCGGCGAGCCAGTCCTCCAGCGCAGAGAGCGGATCGAAGCCGTCGCTGGCGATGCCCGGCCCCGGCTGGATGCCGCAGTGATCCATGCCGGGGATCAGGAACAGCCGGTTGACCGCGTCGAGATCGTCGCCGTGGGTGTCGCGCAGCGCCTCGAAGTAATCCACCGTCTTGCCATGCGGCACGATCGCATCCGCGAGCCCGTGCCAGGTGATCATGCGCCCGCCCGCCTCGGCGAACTCGCTCAGGTCGGGCGTGTCGGCATTGTAGATCGCGGCCATGAACTCCATCGCCTCGGGGTCGGCATCGAAGTCGAAGTCGTGGATCGTGAAGCCCTCGCCGCGATCCTCGCGAAACGCCATGAACTGCAGGAACCCCTCGGAGATGGCCGGCACGAAGCCGCCGCCCGGCTCGAACCCCGTCAGCCAGAGCGGCCAGAACGGCTCCGAGCCCGGCGGGATCGTCGCGGGGTAGAGGCTCTCGCCGTCCGAAGTCACCGCGCCGGTCTCGTACCACACCTCCAGCGTGGCGATCTGCTCCTCGGTCAGGCAGTCCTCGCCGTTGCCGTCACAGGCGACCTCGGAGAAATCGACCTCGCAGCCATCGGGATCGTCGATCAGCCCGTCCTCGCCCGCGCATTGCCCGGCCACCGTCTCCTCGATGAGCGCCACGTCGTCGGGGCCGATGATCCGGTTGCCGTCATCGTCGGTGTTGGCCTGCACGATGGCGGCCATGAAGCTGCCCACGAGGCCGGTATAGTCGAGCGCGGGCGCGCCGTTGAGGATGCCGTCGAACAGCTCCGGGTCGTTGAGGGCGAGCATGTTGGCCTGCCGCCCGCCGGTTGAGCAGCCCGCGAAGATATTGGGCTCGGGATCGGCGCCGTAGAAGATGTCGGTGACCTCCTGACCGACGATGGCGGTCTCGCGCACCGCGCGTTCGGCCCAGTCCACCTCGGCCTTGCGGTCGTGATGCGCCCAGCGCGCATCGGCGGTGCTCGCCCCCCAGTGCCCGCCATCCATCGTCGCCGCCGCATAGCCGCGCGCCAGCCCGTGATTCATCGCGTTGACAAAGCCCGGCGCATCGGCGGCCAGCTCGCCGCACAGCCCGCCGCAGCCCGCCACGTAGAAGCCGCCATTCCATTCCTCGGGCAGCCGGATCTCGAAATTGACCGCCGGACGCACATAGCCGCGCACCGAGCAATAGGCCCCGAGTTCGTCATCCTCGACCATCGTCGCCGAGAGCATGTTGACATTGTCGAGCCGCAGATCGGCCAGCGCGGCGCAATCCTCGGCGGCCATGGCGGCCCCGCCCCAGCTCGCGCCGAGGCCGAGCGCGGCGGCGGATGCAAGAAATCGTCCGGTCATGTATTCCTCCCTGTTGTCGTTTCGCGAGGGTGGCAGCGGGCGGGGCACCGCACAAGCGTGCCGGGGCGTCACGAGGCGCTGCGGACTTGCGAAGACCCGCCGCCGCGCCGTATGCAGAAAGCCGGACAGACAGGCGAGGCCCCATGAGTGATCCATCCACGCAAGAGACCGCCGAAATCGCCGGGCTTTTCGACAGCTGGAACGCCGCGCTCGCGACCGGCGACGCACGGGCCGTGGCCGACCTCTACGCCCCCGACGCGGTGCTGCTGCCGACGATCTCGAACCGGCCGCGCACCGACCGCGCCGGGATCATCGACTATTTCGAGGAATTCCTGCAGGCGAAGCCGCAGGGCCGCATCACCCAGTCGCATCTGCGCCGGCTGGGCGATCTCGGGGTGCATTCCGGCGTCTATATCTTCGCGCTGACCGGGCCGCGGGGCCGCCACGAGGCCGCGGCGCGCTTTACCTTCGTCTATCGCCGCGATCCCGAGGGCTGGCGCATCATCGAGCATCACTCCTCGCTGATGCCGGAGTGATGCCTAGACGGGGATCGCCGTGGTGCGAAACACCGTGCGCAGCGCGAAGGAGGACTGCATCTGCACCACATGCGGCAGCCGCGCGAGATGGCGGCGATGGATGCGGGCGAAATCCTCGGTGTCGCGCGCGACGACCTTGAGCAGGTAATCGGCATTGCCCGCCATCAGGTGGCACTCGAGGATATCGGGCACCTGCCGCACCGCGCGCTCGAATGCGTCGAGGACCTCGTCGGACTGGCCCGACAGGGTGATCTCGACGAAGACGGTGGTGGGCCGGCCCATGCGCCGCGCATCCAGAAGCGCGACATAGTCGCGGATCAGCCCTTCGCGCTCGAGCCGCTGCACGCGCCGGTGACAGGCTGATGGCGAGAGATTGATGCGCTCGGACAGCTCCGCATTGGAGATGCGTCCCTGGCGCTGGAGCACGGTGAGGATGCGCAGGTCTGTCTCGTCGGGCTCCATGCGCGCACGATCCTTCGAAATGGTCGGGCGATTTCGCACGCCTCTATCACATCTACCGCGATTGGCCACCGGTCTTTTCAAAGCAATTTCACGCCCGAGAGGTTACCATCGAGCCGGTAGAGGGAGGAGACAATCATGAAAATCGGTTGCCCAGCAGAGGTAAAGCCACAGGAATTTCGGGTCGGGCTGACGCCCAACGCCGCGCGCGAGGCGGTCGCGCATGGCCACGAGGTGCTGATCGAGAGCGGCGCCGGCGCGGGCGCGGGCTTCGAGGATGGCGCCTATGAGGGAGCCGGCGCGCGCATCGTGCCGGCCGCCGCGGAAATCTTCGCCGAGGCGGAGATGATCGTGAAGGTCAAGGAGCCCCAGGCCGGCGAGCGCAAGCAGCTGCGCGAGGGGCAGGTGCTGTTCACCTATCTGCATCTCGCCCCCGATCCCGAGCAGACGCGCGATCTGCTCGACTCGGGCGTCACGGCGATCGCCTACGAGACGGTGACGGATGAGCGCGGCGGCCTGCCGCTGCTGGCGCCGATGTCGGAGGTCGCCGGGCGGCTCGCGCCGCAGATGGGCGCCTGGACGCTGCAAAAGGCCAATGGCGGGCGCGGCGTGCTGATGGGCGGCGTGCCCGGCGTGGGCCCCGCGCGCGTGCTGGTGATCGGCGGCGGCGTGGTGGGCACGCATGCGGCGCGGATCGCGGCGGGGATGGGCGCCGAGGTCACGGTGCTCGACCGCTCGCTGCCGCGGCTGCGGTATCTCGACGACACCTTCGCGGGGGCCTTTCGCAACGGCTATTCCTCGACCGGCCTCGTGGCCGAGTTGCTGCCACAGGCGGACATGGTCATCGGCGCGGTGCTGATCCCCGGCGCGGCCGCGCCCAAGCTCATCACCCGCGCGCAACTGGCCGACATGAAGCCGGGCGCGGCGCTCGTCGATGTCGCGATCGACCAGGGCGGCTGCTTCGAGACATCGAAGGCGACCACGCACGAAAACCCGATCTACGCGGTAGATGGCATCATGCATTACTGCGTCGCCAACATGCCCGGCGCGGTGGCGCGCACCGCGACGATCGCGCTCGGCAACGCGACGATGCCGCATGTGCTCGCACTCGCCGACAAGGGCTGGCGCAAGGCCTGCGAAGAGGACCCGCATCTGCTGGCGGGGCTCAACACCCATGCCGGGCACCTGACCTATTACGCCGTGGGCCATGCGCTCGGCATCGACGTGCTCTCTCCGACCATGGCGCTGCGCCAGTAGAGCGGCGGAGTCCCGGACGCACCGGTCGGGCCGGCATCGTCGGGGCTGACGCGGACATGGCGCATCGGGATGCAGGGCTTTCCCCCGTTGGCGCGCCGCGCTATCTCCACCGCGCCATCACAGGAGTGCGCCCGATGCCGCAGCTGACCGATTTCGCCATCACCCGCCTGCGCCCGCCGCGCGATCCGGAGGCGATCCAGCTCTATTCCTTCCCGACCCCGAACGGCATCAAGGTGGCCGTCGCGCTCGAGGAACTCGGCCTGCCCTATGACGCGCACCGCATCCATATCGGCGAGAACGACCAGTTCACGCCCGAATTCCTCGCCATCAGCCCCAACAACAAGATCCCCGCGATCATCGACCCGCACGGGCCGGGCGGCGCGCATGCGGTGTTCGAATCGGGCGCGATCCTCGCCTACCTGGCCGGCAAGACGGGCGGGCTCTGGCCCGAGGATGCGGCCGGGCGCAGCGAAGTGATGCAGTGGCTGATGTGGCAGATGGGCGGCGTGGGTCCGATGTTCGGGCAGGTGGGCTGGTTCCTGCGCAATCCGCAGATCGAGGATCCTCGCCCGCTGGAACGCTACACGGGCGAGACGGCACGGCTTCTGCGCGTGCTCGATGCCCGGCTCGCGGGGCGCGACTGGGTCTGCGATGCCTATTCGATCGCCGATATCGCGATCGCGCCCTGGCTGCGCTCGATGCGCGACAGCTACAAGGCGGGGGAGCTGGTGGGCTGGGACGACCTCGCCCATGTCGACGCCTACCTCGAGCGGTTCCTCGCCCGTCCGGCGGTGCAGCGCGGGCTGGATCAGCCGCCGCGCGGCTGAGCGATGCCGCGCTACGCGCTCCGGCTGGAGTATCACGGCGCGCCGTTTCGCGGCTGGCAGCGTCAGCGGGGCCAGCCCTCGGTGCAGGCGGCTCTGGAGGCGGCGCTGGCGCGGCTGGAACCGGGCGCGCCGCCGGTCGCCGCGGCGGGACGCACCGATACGGGCGTCCATGCCACCGGGCAGGTCGCGCATTGCGATCTCGCGCGCGATTGGGACGCGTTCCGGCTCATGGAGGCGCTCAACCACCATCTGCGGCCCGCCCCCGTCGCCGTGCTCGCCGCAGCGCGCGTCGCCGATGCGTTCCATGCGCGGTTTTCGGCGCTCGAGCGGTGCTACCTGTTTCGCATTGTGCTGCGGCGCGCGCCGCTCGCGCTGGAGGCGGGGCTTGCCTGGCAGCGCCGGCACGCGCTCGATGCCGCCGCGATGCGCGCGGGGGCGGCGCATCTCGTGGGTCATCACGATTTCACCACCTTCCGCGCGGCGCAATGCCAGGCCGACAGCCCGCTGCGCACCCTCGACGCGCTCGATATCGTTGAGCATCCGCTGCCCGACGGGCACGAATTGCGGCTGACCTTCCGCGCGCGCAGCTTCCTGCACAACCAGGTCCGCTCCATCGTGGGCACGCTGGAGCGCGTCGGCGCGGGGGCCTGGGCCCCCGATGACATGGCCGCGGCGCTCAAAGCGCGCGACCGCGCCGCCTGCGGGCCGGTCTGCCCGCCGCACGGGCTCTACCTGACAGGCGTGCGCTACCCGGCGGACCCGTTCACGAGTTGAGATCCTCGAGCAGGCGGCCATGGCGGCG
Source organism: Paracoccaceae bacterium (assembly GCA_003550665.1). Taxonomy (GTDB): domain Bacteria; phylum Pseudomonadota; class Alphaproteobacteria; order Rhodobacterales; family Rhodobacteraceae; genus Alkalilacustris. The sequence goes on from PUKW01000259.1 coordinate 7,448, forward strand.
CACCTCGGCGAGCACGTCGCCGAAGGTCACGATGCCGCGCGCCTGCAGCATCGGGAGCAGCTTGAGAAAGGCCTGCGCGGTCGCGATGGTGTCGCCGAGCGCGGTGTGGCGCGCCTCCTCGGGGATGGTGATGCCGAGCCGCGTGGAAAGGGCATCGAGGCTGTGGGTTTCCTGGCGCCCGAACACCACCGCCGAGAGCAGCACCGTGTCGAGCACCGGGTTGTCGAAGCCGGCCCCCTGCGCCGCGGCGTGCCTTTGCAGGAAGGCCATGTCGAAGGGTGCGTTATGGGCGATGAGCACCGCGCCCGCGGCGAAGCGGTGAAACCGCGCCACCGTGTCGGCTGGATCCGGCGCGCCCTGCACCATCTGATCGGTGATCCCGTGGACCTGCGTCGAGCCGGCGGGGATCGGCCGCCCCGGATCGACGAGCGTGTCCATCTGCTCGCCGCGCACCACGCGGCAGTTGACGACGCGCACCGCGGCGAGCTGGACGATCTCGTCGCGGGCGGTATCGAGTCCGGTGGTCTCGCTGTCGAAGACGACATAGGTCAGATCGGCAAGGGGCGTGTCGGCGACGGCGCCGACCTGCTGCTTGGCGAGCAGGTCGAAATCATAGACCACGCTGCGGGTGATCGGCGGCGGGCGGCGCACCGCGCGACGCGCCTCGCGGATCGGGACGCGGATCGCGCTGCGCCCGTCGCCGAGCGGCTCGGGCCAGGCCTCGGTGCCATGATTGAAAAGCACCGAACGCCCCGTCACTCCCGTCACCCCGACATCGAGCGGCGCGGCGAGCCACTCCTCGAAATCGCCCATCGGCATGGGCGGCCCGGCCCAGGACAGCTCGAAGGCCGCGCCGGGGCCGTCCTCCTCGATCAGCCGCAGGCACAGATCGTCGCAGCCCTCGCGGCTTGCCACATGCGCACAGAGCTCCGACAGAAGCGCAACCAGCTCGAAGCCGTCACAGCGCAGGATCAGCCCCGGATCCTCGATCGCGAGCACGACGCCCGCCGACTCGAGCCGGGCGCGCAGCCCGTCCATGAGGTCGGCACTGCGGGTCTGCGAGAGCGGCCACCAGTCGGTGCGGCCCTCGTCATAGCGCGCGCCGAGCTCGTTGATGGCATGAACGAGCGTGCTGACCTCCTCGAGGATCGCGGCGTTGAGCCGTTCGGTATGCGGCATGTCCGCGCTCTCGGCCATCACGCCGACGACCGTCTGAAGATTCGCCGCCGGGCGGCGCACGCGGTCGAAGACCTCGGCGAGAAGCTGCTCGCGCTTGGCATGGGCGTCGAGATCGGCGGTCACGTCGCGCAGCGTGAGCACATAGCCCGGCGCGCCCGCGACGTCGTAGGCCTCCAGGAGCCGCATCCGCCCGGCGAGCACCCGCGCCTCGCCGGTGGTGGCGCAGAGCAGGTCGGCGGCGGCGTCGGGCTCGCCCGAGTCGACAAGGCGCTCATGGGCATGGCGCACAGGCCCGTCGCGCAGATAGTCGAACAGGTTGCGGTCTAGCCCCGGCGCGGTGCCCGAACTCAGCAGATCCACCGCCTGGCCGTTGTAGAAGACGAGCTGATGCGCCCCCGAACACAGCAGCACCCCCACCGGCACATCCGACAGGATCGCCTCGAGCCGCCCCTTCTCGGTGCTCAGCCGCGTGGTTTCGCGCGCGACGGCATCGTCGAGCGCGCCGCGCGTGCTGGCGAGCCGGTCCACGACGGCCGCGGCCGCGGGGCCGAGATCGCCGAGTTGCTGCGCGCGCCCGATCTCCAGCTCGCCATCGAGGTCGGACTGCGCATGGGCGCGCAGATTGGCCGCGAGGGCCTCGATGGCGCGCGCGCCATGCGTATCGAAGACAAGCCAGGCCCAGACGACCAGCCCGGCGATCGCGAACCCCGCGAGCAGCCCGGCCTCGAGAAAGGCCCCCGCGAGCTCCGGCGCCCCGAGCCGCTGATAGGCGAGCGCCAGACCAGCGCCCAGCGCGCCGAACAACCCCGCCGCCAGCCCGGCGAAGAGCAGCGCGACGCGCCAGCGCAGGCGGTCAGCCATCGGTGGAGGGCTCCGGATCGAGAAGCCGGCAGACCTCGGCGCGCAGCTCGGCGAGCTCGAAGGGCTTGGAGACGAAGCCATCCGCCCCCATCGCGAGCCCCTTGCGCCGCTCCATCGCCGAGCCGCGCGCCGTCATCATCAGGATCTTCACATCCGCGAGATCCGGCTCCATGCGCACCGCCTGGCAGATCTCGTAGCCCGAGACCTC
>PUKW01000192.1 GCA_003550665.1 Paracoccaceae bacterium
AAACTGCGAGTAAGGCCGTGTATCCGCGGAGCACGGCTGGCTCAGCGGGGCCGCTGCCCCAATGTGGCGGAACCAGCAGCCATCGTTTTCGGCGCTCGTCGTGCTGTTTTCTGGCGCAATGCGGGACCGTGAAATCACATGGGGCTCCCGTTCAGCAGCGCGCTCCCATCGCTTCTGCCCTCGAATTCCATGACCCGGTCACCGTCATCGGCAGGCATGGTGAACATCTCGAGCGCCATGGCAGCGCCCATCACGTCATCTTCCCCCACAAGGGGTGTCGTGGCGAGGTTGGACAGCGCATCCTCGACGCCGCTCATCGTGACTGTCGAGATGAGATCCGGGAGCTGATCGCCCGCTTCGAGATTCATGCTGCCGTCCAGTGTGGCCCGCGCGCCGATCGCCTGCATGTATCCCTCGATGCCAACCTCCAGGCTTTCGACCGCGTTCAGGAGCTGCTCTTCTGGGTGGCCGCCCATGAAGCCCGCCGCGACGGCGCCCGCGGCCGCGCTGACGATGTGCTGCGCCGCGACGGCCTGCCCGTCCAGTGTCAACGCGAGGTCGAGGGGCTCGTGATCGAGCGCCTCCCCCGGATCCACGATCGACCAAACATCTTCGCTGGGCGAGACCTGCGCCAGCAGAAGATCCATGCCGAGTTCCTGCGCCTTCGCGCCCGGAAAAACCGGGAGGTGAAGCGCGAGGAGCTTCCGTTCGGCCGATAGCGAAAGATCCGGCGTCCCACCGTCTTGTGCACCCGTCATCATCGCGTGCAGAAATCCGAGCGCCAGGCTGCCATCGGCATCGAGTCCTCTCGTATCAAGCTCCAGGGACAGTTCTTCCTTGCCGTAGAACGCCTCCGCCGCGATGCTGTCGAGCGAAGACAGCGCCACGGCATCTCCGCGGCGCTCTTCGGTCATGATGTCCGTGGCGTGACCGGACACTTCGATACTCGCCCCGTCCTCGAGCGCCTCGAGATCGAACAGCATATCGGTGTCCTGATGATCGAGCCCCTGGTTTCGGACCGCGATGCGGAACTCCCCGATGTCCATCGTGACGCTGGGTCCCGCGCCCTGCCCGGAGACCACCTCCTGCGGATCGGGCGTCGCATCGATCCGGGTGTCGTCCGCGCCGATGCTCACGTCAACGTTGCGCGGCGCGGTCTCGACGCTGAAGGAGAAATCACTGAACAGCGCGGCGTATAGCAGCGCCTCCTCCGCGCCGCCGAATACGCCTTCATAGCTGCCGCTATTGAAACGCAGCTCGTCCGCCGCGAGGAAAGTCTCGAAGTGGTCGTCATCTTCGGTCAGGAAATTCAGCTCCGCGCCGTCTGCATTAACTGAAAAGTAGTCCTCTTCGGAGGGCGCGAGATTGATGAACTTTCCGCGCACATCACCGTCCGGGCGCGTCGCCACCAGGCTTGAGTGAATACCCTCCTCGTGACTCACAATGCCGATCTCGTCGATCAACAGCCTCTCATCCGGGTCGATCGGATCGGTGACGACCACGTTCTCCAGAACGACGACATCTCCGTCCATCCGACGGCTTTCCGCGCCCACCTCGAGGCCGACCCTGCCCAGAACATCCTCAAGATGCGCCGGAATTTCCGCCTCGAATGCCGCATCCGTGTCGATATGGTCGAGCGCCCCATCGCGATCCTCACCGGCGCCTGCGACGGCGGGTGCGGACAGTAGGATGGCCCATGTCAGCGCCGTGGAATAAGGGGCAGGCGTTACGATCGCGTTATCTCGCATAAAATAAATCCCTTTGGCCGCGGAAAGAACCGGCAATATCCTTGCTGTCCTCCCTTCACGCGCAACCTGCTATGACTTGGTCCGAGGATCAAGCGCTGCGTGTGTCATGCGGTGTTGCGTTCATGGTGCGGTTGTGTGTGAGAGTTTGTGCTGGCTGCGGGCCATGCAACTCACTTGCCGACCGGGAGGCATCTCATCCCTGCCATCCTCCTCGGGTTCGGATCGATTGAACCGAGAGCGGGTAAGATGAGTTTACAGCACAGCGTCGACGGCACCGGCACCGAAGCTGCCCGGCCTATCCGCTGGGACTCTCCTGACCTCTCCCGCGAGCGGAGCTTGGCGCACACGGCGAAGGCCCGGAGGATCCCGCATCGGCGACACACCCCAGACGTTCTGCTGGGACAATCACGGATGACCGGTTCCGTGATCTCGCGCCGCGCCTTGCTGTCGACGCTGAATGGCAGGTTTACGCAGGACGCGGTCCGCGGGTGTGGCCGCGCCTTCGATTTCGCAGCGTCCGCTTCCTGCGCGTTGCGCTCACATGATCGCATCGAAGTGCTCGAGGGCTCTGCGTTTCTGCGGGTTCCTTGGAAAGCGGGCCACGCCGGTTGCGAGAAGGGCGCGGTAGTGATCAGCCGCGTCGGCGCGCGTCACGTGCTCGATGCGCCCCTCTCCATCGCGCAACGTCGCTCCGCCCGCGGTGATGCTCGCCTCGAGGCAGAGCGACTCGCCGCACATGACACGGATGACCTCTGGCGCGCCGTTTTCTCCGAGATCCACGCTAACATCGAAGGCCTTTGGCGCACCGAGGTTGCAGCGCAAGATCACCGGGAAACCGTGTCTTTTCGAGGGTTCCACAACGGCCCCGAAATCCACCGCGTCAAGATTCGCTTTCAGTTTCCGGGCGTGAAACGCCGTGTAATGGCGGTTCAGGATGTCGCCACTCTTGTGACCGAGCAGGGCCTGTCGCATTCCATCGCTGACGATGTCACTCAGCTTCGATGAGAGCGTCTTGCGCAGCGCGTAGAAGTCCTCGTCGTAGTCGGCGAGATCGAGCCGCGCGAAGAGGTGCTTGAGGTGCTTGCCGAAGGCATCGGAGGGGGTCTCGACGGTGCTGCGCTCGAGCGCTTCGGGAAACAGGAAGGCGCCACGTTCTTCGGGCAATGCGCGCAGCCAGGCGTCGAATCCGAGATCAAGAAGGAGCTGTGGAATGGGCAGAAAGCGCGCGCTGTCGGATGTCTTGATCTGCTCATCGGCATCGAGGCCGATTGCAAGGCAAAGGACACCGTCGCGCCGCACGAGGCTGGTTCGCTTGAGCTGCAGCACCTCATGCAGGCGGGCCCCGGTGCTCATCACGAGGAGCGGCACCCAATAGGTCGCATCGCGGATGATCACATCGCCCGGCAGCCATCGCCGGTGCTGCGATGCGCAGCCGGTATAGATGGGAGATGTGAGCAGCCTCGACATGCGCTCCGGCGTCCAGGGCAGCCGCGTTTTCGGCTTGGTCACACGAAGATAGAGCGCGTCGTCGGGGCGCGCCCCAGCGATGGCACGTTCGATCTCCTTGTCACCGAGCACCCGGATCTGCGCCGCCGCGCCCAGCTCACGCGCCGCGCGCACGAAGCGGTGCAGCACATCGCGGTGCTTCTTGACGTTCTGGAAGGTGACGCGGGGCGTGAGGCGCTCGGCAAGCCGGGCGCGCTTCTCGTAGGTCGACAGCCCGCTCATCGCGCGGATCTCTTCCGTGACAACCGCATCGGCAGCGTCCGCGCGCTCGATTTCCTCACGCTTGGGCAGCGTGGCGCCCTCGGCGGTAAAGCGGTTCTTGCCGTGCCTCTTGCCGTGGGTCCTGGGTAGCTGCGCCACCAGTTCGAACAGCTCTTTCTGCCGCTCCCGCGTCAGCAGATCCACCGGGATATCGCCGATCAGCTCTTTGAAAAGCTTGCAGCTTGCTGCCATGCCGGACTGCATGCTCGGCGTCGGATAGAGTTCGCGCGCCTTTTCATAGGCCTGCGAGATGGTCACGGGCGCGGCCATGAACTGCGCAACCGGTGAGGCCGCGTAATCGGCCACAAGCGGCGCGGCCGCATGCGCGACATCCTCGCCATCCTCGACCCGGGCCTCGACCTCGGTGACCGCCTGCTTGAGCCGCAGCGCCTCGCGGCCGAACTCCGGCGCAAGCCCTGCGCTGATCGGCACGCCGACAGTATCCGCCGCCTCGGCACACCATTGCGCGACAAGCGCGAAATCGTTGCGCCGCGCTGCCCGCCGCAGCCGGCGCACCTCATCCTCGAGCTCCTCGATCCGCGCGTCGATCACCCCATCGTCGCGCGCGGCAGCCCCGGCCTGAACGTCGCTGATCCGCCGCAGCTCACCGCGCAGCGCCTCAGCGAGGACCGCGTCGATCTCGGCGCGCGTGACGGGCCGGGTCTCCATCGCCTGCATGATCTGCCTCTCCGCCTGCTCCACGGCATTGAGCAGGCGCGCGGCGCTGCTCATCGCCTCTGAGAGAAGCTGGGTGCGAAGCGAGGTGCACAGAAATGGCTGGCCGCGTTGATGACTCACCGCCGTGGTGAGCCGCTTGCGGAAGTAATAGGTCCGCCCGCGCAGCTGCAGGTAGGGACCGGCCGGACGGCGGCGGGGAACGGGGCGTGAGCGGGCGGTGCGGTCGGCGACGGCGGTGCGATGTGTCACACCATGTGTCACAGTTTGTGTCACACCCCCGGCGGACGGTGTGACACAGCCCCGGTCGCGAGCCATCAAGCCCTTGTTATTTCTGTCTTTCCGGTGGGTCATGGCTGGGGTGGCAGGATTCGAACCTGCGGTACACGGTACCAAAAACCGCTGCCTTACCACTTGGCTACACCCCAACGGCACGCGTTGTTTACTCAAGCCTCAATGCCGCTGCAAGGGCATCGGCGCGAAAAATCGCGCCAGTTACGAGGGGCCTCGCCTGCTACAGCGTCTGGTCGTAATCGCCCACCGAAGGCTCCGTTCGGATCACCTTGTCTAGATCGTCGAATATCGCGCGCAACTCCGCCGCGCTGTCGGGGCTTTCGCACACAACGACCAGGTTTGGCGTGTTCGACGACGCCCGCACCAGCCCCCAGCCGCCATTCTCGAGCATCACCCGCGCGCCGTTCACCGTCACCACCTCGGCGATGCGCCGTCCGCCGAGGGTGCCTCCGTCGCGATGCAGAGCCTCGAGCCGCGCGACCAGCCGCCCGAGCACTTCGTATTTCTCGCCATCGGCGCACCAGGGTGACATCGTGGGCGATGAATACGTGACCGGAAGCGCGCGGCGCAGATCGGACATGCGTTGTGCCGGATTGCGGTCCATCAGCTTGCAAAGCTCGACCGCCACGCGCAGCCCGCAGTCATAACCTCGCCCGATCGGCGGGGCGAGAAAGTAGTGCCCCGATTTCTCGAAGCCGGCGAGCGCACCGAGTTCATGCACGCGCCGCTTCATGTGGCTGTGCCCGGTGCGCCAGTAATCGGCCTTCGCCCCGCCGGCCTGCAACTCCGGGTCAGAGGCGAACAGGCCGGTGGACTTGACGTCGGCGACGAAGGTCGCGCCGGGATGCAGCTTGATGAGGTCGCGCGCCATGATGACACCGACCTTGTCGGCAAAGATCTCCTCGCCGGTATCATCCACCACCCCGCAGCGATCGCCGTCGCCATCGAAGCCGAGCGCGAGATCCGCGCCGCTCGCGCGCACCGCATCGGCCATGTCGTGCAGCATTTCCATGGCCTCGGGATTGGGATTGTAGTTCGGAAAACTGTAATCGAGGCCGGTATGCAGCGGCACGACCTCGACACCGATCCGCTCGAGCAGCGCGGGCGCGAAGCGGCTTGCCGTGCCATTGCCGGTCGCGCAGACGATCTTGAGCGGGCGCGAGAGGCGGAAATCACCCGCGAGATCATCGAGATAGGCCCCTTCCACGCCGTCGACGACTTCCCAGCCGCCGCCGTCGCGCGGCTGGCCCTTGCCGTCGAGCACGATGTCACGCAGCTGCGCCATCTCGTCGGGGCCATGCGTGAGCGGGCGCTGAAAGCCCATCTTCACGCCCGTCCAGCCATTCGGGTTGTGGCTCGCCGTGACCATCGCCACGGCGGGCGCGTCGAGATGAAACTGCGCGAAATACGCCATCGGCGAGAGGGCTGGGCCGATATCCTTCACCCGGATCCCGGCCTGAACGAGACCGAGGATGAGCGCCTGCTTGATGGCCAGCGAATAGTCGCGGTAGTCATTGCCGACCGCGATCACCGGCTCGAGCCCGTGCGCGTGCATCTGCGTGCCGAGGCCGAGGCCAAGCGCGGTCATGCCCGGCAGGTTGATCTCCTCTGGGTAACGCCAGCGCGCATCGTATTCGCGAAATCCGCTGGGCGCGATCATCGGCTCGCGCAGGAACTCCCACGTATTGGGTCGCGACTCGGGATGTGGAACGGGCATGGCGCAACCTGCTTCAATGGCAATGCCGGTCATAGACCATGCAGCGCGGCGCCACGCAAGCGCCCCTCACGACGACACCTGTTCGCGCAGGATCGACGCCGTCATCGAGACCAGCAGATAGAGCCCGAGCATGATCAGGAACGCGACGAGCGTGTTCTCAAAGGCGCGCGGATGGGTCGGGCTGTCGGGCGCCACGGGGCTGACACCCATCGACAGGTAGCGCACCTGCCGGTTGGCCTCGATGCGCGCCTGCTCGAGCTGTTCGAGGGATTTGGACATCATCGCCTGGCGGATCTCGACATCCGACTCGGCCATGGTGAGCTGGCTGCGAATGCGCGCCAGCGATTGCCGACCCTCCGAGTCCTCGGTCAGTTGCGAGCGCAGATCGCGGACCTCCTCGCGCAGGTTCTCGATCCGGGCCTCGCGCGGGGCGATGCGGCCCTGGCTCGGGCTTTCATTGGAGCGGATCTCCTGAAGGGCGAGGCGCTCCTCGATCAGCTGCGACTCGAGCGCGGCGATCTGGTTCGTGAGCAGCTCGACCTCGGTGTCGCCCGACAGGATCTCGAAATCCTCCTGCAGGTCGATGACGCGCGCGCGCGCCGCCTGCATCGCGGCCTCGGCCTCCTCGAAGCTCTCGCGCGCACCCTCCATCTGATCCTCGCGCAGCCGCTGCGTGAGCTGGTCCACCTGCTCCTCGGCATAGGAGACGAGGGCGCGCGAGAACGCCTCGCTGGTTTCGGGGTCGGCCGCGATCACCTTGAGCTGCACGAGCCCCTCTGCCGGATCGAAGCCGATTTGCACCTTGCGCTGGTAGAGCGCGTAAGCATCCTCGTTGCTGGCGCCGTCCGAAAGGCGGCGCAGCGGGTCGATGTGACCCTGGCTGTAATGCGCCTTGAAGCCGTGGTCGTCATCGAGGCGCATCATCGCCTCGCGCGAGCGCAGGTAGCTCTGAACGGTGATCGAGTCCTCGTTGGTGGCCAGCCCCGTGCCCGCGAAGAGGCTCGCGAAGCCGCCCATCCCGCCCTCCTGCTCGACGCTCTGGATCACGAACTCGGCCTCGGTGGCATAGAGCGGCGTGGCGATGCGATAGTAATAGATCCCCGCCATCAGGGTGGGCAGCATCACGAACACCATCAGCCGCGCCGCAAGCAGCGCGAGGCGCCGCCGGCGCCTGCGGGCGATGTCGCGCTGAATCTCCATGACCTCGCGCGACTCGTGCTCGGGCGGGCTGTATTCCGATGGTGTCCCGGGGCCGCGATAGGCCTGCGGCAGATGCGGCGCATCGTCGTCGTCGCCGGTCCGGGTGGGTTCGCTTCGGCGATTGCCCGGCAACATCATGCCGAGCACGGAGTCGACGCGGAACGGATCGATGCCGCGTTCGCGCAACAGCCGAACCGCGTCGTGGTCCGAGCGCGGCGCGAGGCCGTGGCGCGTCGCGTTGCGCCGCGCCGCGCGCAGCTGCCGGCCGCTCAGCCCCTCGCGGCGGATCGCCTCGATCGCATCCTCGGGATGCGCGAGGGCCTGCGCATCGTCGGCGAGGGCGGCATTTCCGTCGCTCGCCGGGGCGCGGGCCTCGGGGCGGTGCGGCCGGATGTTGTATTTGTTAGTGACGAGTTTCGTAGTCATACATCCGCTTCGCTTCTTCGAGACTGTCGAAAAGATGCAGCTTGCCGTTGCGCAACACGCCGGCGCTGCTGCAGAATTTCTCGATCACGTCGTGTTTGTGCGAGACGACCACGACCGTCGCGCTGCGCAGCCGTTCGCGCAGGATGGTGCCGGCCTTGCGGTTGAACTCGACATCCGTGGTCGCCGGCATGCCCTCGTCGATGAGATAGATATCGAAATCGAGCGCGAGCATCAGCGCGAAGGACAGCCGCGCGCGCATCCCCTGGCTGTAGGTGCCCACCGGCATGTCGAAATACTCCTCGAGCCCGGCGAGCCAGCGGCAGAACGCCTCCGCATAGTCCGGGTCGAGCCCGTAGATGCGCGCGATGTAGCGCACATTCTCATTGCCGCTGTGCTTGGCGACGAGCCCGCCCATGAAGCCGAGCGGAAACGAGATCCGGCACTTGCGCAGGATTTCCCCCTCATCGGCCTTCTCCAGCCCGCACATCATGTTGATGAGCGTCGTCTTTCCGGTGCCGTTCGGCGCGAGGATCCCCATCGAGCGGCCGAGCCGGACCCTGAACGAGGCCCGGTACAGGATCACCTTGCGCCGCGCGCCGGTCCAGAATGACTTGCTCACATCGTGGAATTCGAGCATCGCGACCCGGCACCGCGCCGCGTCGCGGCCCGATGCACTGCTCCGTTTCCGCGCCCCTGCCTCATCACGCGTCCTGCACCAACTTGTTTGGACGCAGTATGGCGCAAATCGTCAGTTTTTTCCAATCATCTTCGCGGATGACGCGCCCGGCGCGATTATTGCGGATAAAGCACGCAGGCGACCTCGTGCCCCTGCCCCACCACGCGGCGGCGCGGCGCCTCCTTCGCGGCAAAGTCGATGACGATATCGGCCCCGTCCTCGCGCATCGTCGCGGCCTCCCCGAGCGCGGCGTGCCGCGCGGCCATGATCTCGGCGAGCTGTGCCTTCGCCGCTGCCGCGCCCTTCGGCGCCCCGACGCGCAGCGCGAGCCCCGCGCGCTTCGCGGGCCCGACAGCCTCGCGCGGCTTCTGCGCGAGATCCCAGTCCGCGATCGCGGCGAGCACGTCGCGCCCCTCCCAGCCGCAATGCACGGTCGCGAGCGGGCAGCGGTTGTGAAAGTTGCAGCCATTGGGCGGATCGATCGGCGAGGGGATCTCGCCCGCCGACTCCAGCGGCGGCTTCACGACGGCGGGGTCGGGCTCGGGCGACGCGTCGAGCAGGAGCTGCGTATAGGGGTGCTTGCGCTCGGCGATGACGGTTTCGGTGGGCCCGACCTCGACGATTTCGCCGAGATACATGATCGCGGTTCGGTCGGCGACGTAGCGGATCGTGGGCAGGTCATGGCTGACATAGATGAAGGAGATGCCCTGCGTATCGCGGTAGCGGCGCATCAGGTTGAGCACCCCGGCGCGGATCGAGACATCGAGCATCGAGACCGGCTCGTCGGCGACGATGAAGCGCGGCTCGAGCACGATGGCGCGCGCGATGGCGACGCGCTGGCGCTGCCCCCCCGACAGCTCGTGCGGGAAGCGTTCGAGATAGGTCTCGGCCGGCTTGAGCCCGGCGCTTTCGAGCACCGCGATCACCCGCGCGCGCAGATCGGCGCCCTTGGCGATCGCGTGGATGCGCAGCGGCTCGCCGACGATGGCCTCGATGGTGAAGCGCGGGTTCAGCGTCTGGTAGGGGTCCTGAAACACCATCTGCGCGCGGCGACGGAACGCCTTGAGCGCCGCGCCGGTCATCCTGGCGATGTCCTCGCCCTCCGAGAGGATCTGCCCGGAGGTGACCTCCTGCAGCTTGACGAGCATCTCGCCCGTCGTCGTCTTGCCCGAGCCGGACTCCCCCGCCAGCCCCAGGATCTCGCCCTCGGCCAGCGTCAGGTCGATCCCGTCCACGGCGCGCACCACCTCGCGCCTGCCCCCGAAGAAGCCGCCGCCGGGATCGAAATGCTTCACGAGCCCGTCGATGCGCAGCACCTCCCTGGCGTTCGCGGCGCGCGGGCGCGGCGTGGCGTCGGCGAGCTCCTCGCCGAGCCGCTTGCCGACCTCGACCCAGGTCGCGTTCTTCGCGGCGATGGCGCGGAATTCCTCGACCTTGTCTGGGTAGTGACAGGCGGCAAAGCGCCCCGGCCCCACCCCCGCGAGCGCCGGGTCCTCGGCGCGGCAGCGATCGGTGGCGAAAGGGCAGCGCTCGGCAAACCGGCAGCCTTTGGGCGGGTCGAGCAGGTCGGGCGGCGTGCCAGGGATCGAGATCAGCTCGCGCTGCGCGCCCTCGAGCGTGGGAAAGGCGTTGGTCAGCCCCATCGTGTAGGGGTGGAAAGGCGCGCCGAAGACCTCGCGCACCGGCCCCGTCTCCATGATCTTGCCGCCATACATCACCGCGACACGGTCGCAGGTCTGCACCACCACCGAGATGTCATGGGTGATGAACAGAAGGCTCATCCCGCGCTCGCGGCGCAGCCCGCCGAGCTTGGCGAGGATCTGCGCCTGGGTGACCACGTCGAGCGCGGTGGTGGGCTCGTCGGCGATCACCAGCCGCGGCTCGAGCGCCATCGCCATCGCGATCACCGCGCGCTGCTTCATGCCGCCCGACATCTCGTGCGGATAGGCGCGCAGCCGCGACGGCTCGATGCCCACGGCGCGAAACAGATCCGCGCCGCGCGCCCATCCCTCCTTGCGGTCGATGCGGATATGGGCCTGCATCGCCTCGAGGATCTGGTCGCCCACCCGGTAGACCGGGTCGAGCGCGTTCATCGCCGCCTGGCTGATCCAGGCGATATCGTTCCAGCGCACCTTGCGCATCGCGTCCTCGCCCATCGGGGCGAGATCGGTGCCGGCGAAGTCGATCCGCCCGCGCGGGATCGTGCCGTTGGGCGGCAACAGCTTGAGCATCGCCTTCGCGGCCGTGGTCTTGCCGCAGCCCGACTCCCCCACGAGCCCTAGCGCCTCGCCCGGCGCGATGTCGAAATCGATCCCGTCCACGGCCTGCACCGGCCCCGCGCCGGTGCGGTAATGGATCGCGAGATCCTGGACGCTCAGCAGCTTGTCACTCATTCACGGGCCCGCAATCTGGGGTTGGCGATCACTTCGAGCGAGCGCGAGATGAAGAACACCGACATCACGGTGAGCATGATGAACGCCCCCGGCGGCAGGTTCCACCACCACGCCGTGCGCCACGCCCCCGACAGCCGCGCATCGTGCAGGATGCCGCCCCAGCTTATGGATTGCGGCGCACCAAGCCCGAGAAACGACAGCGTCGCCTCCGCGATGATCGCCGCCCCGGTGATGATGGCAAGCTCGAGAAACACCAGCGGCAGAACGTTGGGGAAGATGTGCAGATACATGATCCGCAGATGCGAGGCCCCCGCCACCCGCGCGGCCTTCACGAAGGGCCGCTCGCGCAGCGACAGCACCTGTGATCGGATCAGCCGCGCCACCGTGCGCCAGGTCAGAAGCGCGATGGCGAGGATGATGATCAGAAGGCTCGGCCCGAACAAGAGCACGAGGATGAGCGCGAAGGGCTCGGTCGGGATGCCGTAGAGCACGTCCACGGTGCGCATCAGCACCGACTCGGTGCGGCCCCGGAAATACCCCGCGATCAGCCCGACATTCGTCCCGATCAGCACCACGAGACCCGCGGCGATGAAGCCCACCATCAGCGCGATCTGGCTGCCATAGACGTTCTGGCTGTAGAGGTCGCGGCCGATATGGTCGGTGCCGAACCAGTGATCCGCCGAGGGGCGTGCGAGCCGGTCGACGAAATTGTCGGAGCCCAGCGCGAGCATCTCGTCGCCGCGCACCAGGATCGCGCGGAAATGGCGCTCGCTCTCGGTCGGTGCTACCTGCCAGTCGCCGCCATTCCATTCCAGCACGATCCCGCTGCGCCCGACCGCGATGGCGGTGCCGTCATCGCCGATCCAGCCCGCGCGCATGGCGCGGGTATCGGGGGCCTGGCCGGACTCCCAGTCGGCGTCGGGATCATCGCGACGCAGCACTGTGCCGCGCTCGCCGACGACGAGCGCAGCCCCCGACTCCGCGATATAGATATGGTTGAAGTCGCGCGACGAGGGCAGACGCACCAGCTCGGTGGAGTCGTCCTGCGGGTCGATGCGCACGACGAGCCCGCGCTCGCCCACCGCGAGCAGCGTGCCGTCGTGATCGCGCGCCACCGAATTGAGCGGGAAGCCCCGGCCCACAGGACTTTCGATCTGCGTGATCTCGCCGGTCTCGGCATCGAGGCGCCAGATCTGCTCGCCCGCGCCGGTCATGAAGGCCGTCTGCGCATCGTACCAGGCCACGCCGCGCAGCTCGGCGCCGGGATCGGGCGCGTCGATCGCGGCCCAGTCGCCGCCATTCTGCAACAGGATCGTGCTCTCGGCCCCCACGATCAGCCCGCGCCCCTCGGGCGAGATGTCGACGCCGTGCAGATCCACCTCCGTCAGCCGCTCCGGCTGCGTCCAGTCGCCGCCCTCGGGCCGGTGCCAGATCGTGCCGTCGCGCCCCACGATCAGATCGCGCGCGGCATCCGAGGCCGCATCGTTGAGCGCAAGCTCCCCGAGGCTCGGCCGCAGCGTCCAGCGCGCCTCGCCGCGCTCCAGCACCGAGCCCTCCTCGATCTCGTTGACGCTGTGCGGATCATGCGTGGCCAGAAGCGGCGCGAAAAGCGCCATCAGGATCACGAGCGAGAGAACCGCAAGGCCGATCATCGCCATGCGGTCCTGCCCCATCAGCCGCAGCGGCTTGGCGGCGGCGCGCAGGAAGGGTGGCAGCGTCATTGGAAGGTCACCCTCGGATCGAGCGCCGTGTAAAGAATGTCCACCAGCAGGTTGAGCGTGATGATGAAGGCCGCGAGCACCAGGAAACTCGCCTGCGCCAGCGGAAAGTCCGAGGTGCCGACGGCGCGGAAGATCTCGCGCCCGAGCCCGGGCCACGAAAACACCCCCTCGACGGCGACCTGCCCGCCCGCGGCGAGCCCGATCGTCACCGCGAGCTGCGTGACCACCGGCAGGAGCGCGTTGCGCGCGGCGTGATTGTAGAGGATGCGCCGCTCGGGCAGCCCCTTGGCGCGGGCCATCTCGATGAAGTCCTCGCCGTAGACCTCGAGCATGGTGTTGCGCATGATCAGCAGCGGCGAGCCGAGATAGAACAGCGCCACCACGAGCGCGGGCAGGATCAGGTGGTGCAGGAAGTCGAGGGTGAAGATCTTGTCGAGAAACCCGTCCGCGTCATAGGGCAGAGTGCGCATCCCCGAGGTCGGAAACGCCGACAGCCAGACCCCGAGCACGAGGATCACGATCATCCCCGTCCAGAACGGCGGCGCCGAGCGGAACATCAGCCCGAGCGCGATGCCGCCGGTATCGGTGCCGGTGCCGCGCTTCCAGGACAGCCACGCCCCCAGCGGCACCCCGATCACATAGGCCAGCACGATCGCCGGGATCATGAGCACCATGGTGTTGGCGAGCCGCTCCCAAACCACCGACGCCACCGGCGCGCGGTTGGCGAAGGACAGCCCGAAATCGCCCTGCACCGCGTTCCACAGATAGAGCAGGTACTGCCGCCAGAGCGGATCCTCGAGCCCGAACTGCGCGCGCACCGCGGCGCGCTGCTCGGCGTTGAGCCCCTCGGTGATCAGCGCCGCGGTCGGGTCCGGCAGGCCGAGACGGAACAGAAAGAACAGGATCGTGGCGATAACCCACAGCGAGAAGATCGCCTGGATCACCCGCCGGATCAGGTAGTTGCGACGGCTCATCGCCGGCTCCCCGGGGATTGCGCGCCGCCGCGGTCACGGCGGCGCGCGGTGTCGGTGCGGATCAGCGGACGAGCATGCCGTCCTCGTCCCAGGAATAACCGGCCTCCTCGAGCTCGGCGCGCGCCGCCTCCATGTCGAACTCGAAGCGCTCGAGGAAGGGATTGTGCCAGTACTCGTTGACCGGCGCGATCACGCTCGTGCCGACTTCGCCGCGCCCCTCGAGCAGCACGTTGACCATGCGCTCGCGATCCATCGCCATGGTGAGCGCGCGGCGCATCGCGACGTCGTCGAAGGGCTCGCGACGCAGGTTGAAGGTGAAGTGGAAGTAGCCGAAATCGGGCACGCTGACGACGGTGAGGTCGTCATTGTCCTCGGCGAGCGGGATCTGGCCGGGCTCCATGCGCCAGGCGGTCATGTCCACTTCGCCGGTGTCGAGCGCGGTGAACACCCCCTCGGCATCGGCATAGATCAGGAACTCGACGCCATCGACGGCGATCTCGTCGGCCTGGAAGTGATCCGGGTTGGTGGTGATCGACATGAACTCGCCGCGGTCGTAGCGGTCGAACACGAACGGCCCGGAGCCGACGGTGGGAATGTCGTCGGGCGAGAGCTCCTGCGGGTCCTCGATATCGGCCCAGACATGCTCGGGCAGGATCGGGATCTGGCTGAGCGTGATCGTCGCGAAGCTCGCCGAGGGCTCCGTCAGGTTGAAGGTGATCTCGTGATCGCCGGTGACCTCGACGCTGTCCACGGGCTCGAGATAGCTGTCGAAATAGCTGTAGGAGGAGTCCATGTAGTAATCGAAGGTGAAGGCCACATCCTCGGCGCGCACCGGCTCGCCGTCATGGAAGGTCATGCCCTCGCGCAGCGTCACCACGATGGTGGTGTCGTCCTCGGCGGTCACGTCGGTCGCGGCCCAGTCCACCGGCTCGACCTCGGGCGACAGGCGTACGAGGCGGTCATAGTAGAGCCGCATCCACTTCCACCCCCACACCGAGGTGGAGTTGAGCGGGTTGATGTTGTCGGGCTCCTGCGGCCCGCCGATGCGCAGCGTGGTGCGATCGCCGACCGGCTCGGCCTCCATCGCGCCCCACTCCGAGTAGAGCCCCTCGCCGGCCATCGCGTTCATGTTGGTGAAAGCGGTGTTGTTGTAGGCCACGACCTCGTCGCGGTGAAACAGCACCACGACGGGGACATCGGGCATGTAGAGCTCCTGCATCTCGTGCACGATGTCGCGCCGTGCCTCGATGTCGAATTCGCGCGCCTGCGCGTCGAAGAGCTCGTCATATTCGGGGTTGTCGTAGCCGCCCGGATTGTTGGCGCCGGGCTCGGCCTGCCGGCTGTCGAGCGTGCCGAGGAAGAACTGCGGATCGAGCCGGTCGACGCGCCCCGACCAGCCGAGGATGGTGGCGTCGAAATCCTGCTCGGAGTAGAACCGGTCGAGCAGGGTGGAGAATTCCATCGGCGTGACGGTGACGTCGAGGCCGAGTTCCTCCCAGGCCTCCTGGATGATGAAGGCGCCCTCGTAGCGTATCGGGTCATAGGACTCGGTGGTGGTGTAGATCTCGACGGGCGGCACGGGTTCCTGCGCCGCGGCCGCCGCCGGCAGCACGAGCGCCGCGGCGAACGCGATCGAGGATGTCGTCGTCATTCTGGTCATGGTCATGTCGATCCCTGTTTCTGGCGCGGGTTCGCCCCGCGCGCCGTTGTCGATCCCTGTTTCTGACGCGGGTTCGCCCCGCGCGCCGTTTGGGCGGCGGCCTGCGCCGCCGACGGTGTCCGGCCGCCACGCGGGCGACCGTCCCTTGCATTACTGCGCCGCGCGCACCGCCGGGTCAATCGCCAAGTCACCGCCCGTGACGCCGCGTCCGTTTCGGCGACGCGGCCCGCGCGCAGTCCCGTTCTGCTCCGGGCGCGCGGATCGACCACGACATCACTTGCGCGGATCGACCACGACATCACTTGCGCGGATCGACCACGACATCACTTGCGCGGATCGACCACGACGCGCCCGCGCACCCCGCCCTTGAGGATCGCCGCGCCGAGCTCGGGCAGATCCTCGAGCCGCGCCTCCTGCACCATCGCCTCGAGCTTCGCCATCGGCAGGTCGCTGCGGATCCGCTCCCAGGCGCGCATGCGGTCCTCAAAGGGGTGCAGCACGCTGTCGATGCCGAGCAGGTTCACCCCCCGCAACAGGAACGGGATCACCGTGGCGGGCAGATCCGGCCCCCCGGCGAGCCCCACCGCCGCGACCGAGGCGCGGTATTTCATCTGCCCGAGCACCCGTGCGAGCATCGCGCCGCCGACCGCATCGATGCAGCCCGCCCATGTCTCCGCCTCGAGCGGGCGGCGCACCGTCTCGGCGAGTTCCGCGCGCGGCACGATACGCGTTGCGCCGAGCCCGCGCAGATAGTCCTCGGTCTCGGGCCGCCCCGTCACCGCCGCGACCTCGTGGCCGAGCTGCGCCAGCGTCGCCACCGCCACCGAACCGACGCCCCCCGCCGCCCCGGTCACGAGCACTTCGCCGCCCCCGGGCTCGAGCCCGTGATCCTCGAGTGCCATCACGCCGAGCATCGCGGTAAACCCTGCCGTGCCGACCGCCATCGCCTGGCGCGTCGTCAGCCCCTCGGGCAGCGGCACGAGCCAGTCCGCCTTGACACGCGCGCGCTCGGCGTAGCCGCCCCAGTGCCGCTCGCCGACATGCCAGCCGGTCAGGATAACCCTGTCGCCGGGCGCGTAGCGCGCATCGTCGCTGGCCTCGACGGTCCCGGCAAAGTCGATCCCCGGCACATGCGGATAGGCCTTCACGAGCCCGCCGCCGCCCGGAGACAGGCACAGCCCATCCTTGTAGTTTAGCGTCGAATATTCCACCGCCACGGTCACCTCGCCGCCGGGCAGGTCGGACGGCTCGAGCTGGCGCAGCGCGGCGGCCGTCTCGCCGCTTTCGGATTTCTCGACGACAAGGGCGCGGAAGGTCATGGCGAATCTCCTGGCTGGATGTGGGCGGCGATGAACACGCCGGTGATCTCGCGAAAGGCGCAAGCGGCGGCAGCCCGCATCGCGCCGTCGCCGGTCAGCGTATCCACATCGGCCCGCTGGGCAATCAAAAACCCGCGCCGCCACGAAACCGCCCAACCAGCGCGCAGATGCACGCAAATTGATCGCAGACGCGGGCCCGAGGGTGCCGCGCACAAATTCTTCGTTTACGCAACTTGGGCGTTTTTGTATACTCCGATCACTCAAATGCGGCACCTTGTATCCAAAAGGCGCACGCAGACCGGACTCAACAGGAGGACGACACCATGAACCGGACCACCACTCGCCTGCTCGCAACCACCGCGATCGCCGCGGGCGCGTCGCTCGGCCTCGCAGTGTCGGCAGCGGCTGATGATTACCCCGACCGCGCCATCGAGATGATCGTGCCCTGGGGCAGCGGCGGCGGCAGCGACGTGCTCATGCGCATCGTCGCCAACCACGTCGAGGAATATGTCGGCCAGCCCATGCCCGTGATCAACATGCCCGGCGCATCCGGCACGCAGGGCCTCGAAGATGCCCGCGAGCGCGATGCCGACGGCTATACCGTCGCCCAGATCCATGAGGGTCTTCTGGTGTCCTACCACACCGGGCTGACGGATGTGCACACCTCCGACTTCGAGCCCATCGCGTCCTTCACCTCGTCGCCGCAGTATCTCGTGGTCAATGCGGATGCGCCCTATGACAGCTTCGAGGAGTTCGTCGAATACGCCCAGGAGAACCCCGGCGAAATCCGCTTCGGCGTCACGCTCGCGGGGGTGCCGCATCTGCATGCCGCGATGATGGAGGACGCGGCGGATTTCGAAGTCTCCTATGTCGGCCATGAGGGCACCGGCGAGCGCATCCAGGCGCTGGTGGGCGGCCATATCGACGCCGCCATCGGCGATATCGCCTCCTCGCTCGAATTCGTCGAGAACGGCGATCTGAAATTCCTCGCCACCGGCGCGAGCGAGCGCCTCGACGCGACGCCCGACGTGCCCACGCTGCAGGAACTCGGCTACGACCTCGAGCTGACGATCAGCCGCGGGCTCTACGCGCCGGCCGGCACCGACGAGGCGATCCTCGACCACCTCTCCGACGCCTTCGAGCCGATGGCGGAGGACGAGGAATTCATCGAGGCGATCAACAACGCCGGCGGTGAGATGGTTCTTCGCACGCGAGAGGAATACGCCGAATACATGGACGATCTCGATCAGACAGTCGCCGATCTGGCCGAGCATCTCGAGCAATGAGCGATCCACGCTCCAACAACGCCTCCGGCCGGCCCGACCGGCCGGAGGACGACGCCGCCCCGCAGCCCGAGGGCATTTCGGGCGACAGCGGGCTGTTGCAGTTCGCGTTCAACCTCGTGATGCTCGCCGGGTTCGGGTATCTCTTCTGGGAGGCGATGGCGCTGCCCGAGTCGCGCTGGGAGCCGCTCGGCGCGGGCACCTTCCCGCGCGTGCTGCTCGGCGCGCTGATGCTGCTCAACGTGATCATGCTGATCCAGTCGGCCCCGCAGGCGCGCGCCGAGCTCGGCCACGGACCAAGGCAGCTTTTCGGCGTGGCCTGGCGCACGATGCTCGAGTTTCGCACGGTGTTCACGGTGCTCGGCGCATTCGGTGTGTTCCTGATCCTGATCCGTCCGCTCGGCTTCGTGATCGCGGCGTTTCTCTTCGCCTTTGGCGTTCAGCTGCTGCTCGGGCCGCGCACGTGGCGCAACCTGGTGATCTCGGCGATCATCGCGGCGGTGGCCACGGTCGGGCTGCAGGTCTTCTTCGCAGAAGCGCTCAACGTCTTTCTGCCGCGCGGGCCGTTTTCCTGAGCCGCGCGCCGTAACGCAATGACGAGGTGACATCGCGATGCTCGACGGATTCGCCGGCGGTTTCATCGAAATCCTTCAGATCGCCACGCTCATGACGATGTTCGTGGGCGTGATCGCGGGGATCGTGGCCTCGGCCATCCCAGGCTTCACGATAACCATGGCGATCGTGCTGACCCTGCCGCTGACCTTCTACATGCCGCCCATCCAGGGCATCGCGACGATGCTCGGCGTCTATGTGGGCGGGCTGACCGGCGGCATGATCAGTGCCGCCCTGCTCGGCATCCCGGGCACGCCTTCGGCGGTGGCGACGACCTTCGATGCCTACCCGATGGCGCGCAAGGGCGATCCGGGGCGCGCGCTCGGCATCGGCATCTTCGCCTCCTTCTTCGGCACGCTGGTCTCGATCATCGTGCTCGTGCTCGCCGCCCCGCCGCTCGCCATCGTCGCGATCCAGCTGGGCCCGTGGGAATACTTCTCGCTCATCGTCTTCGCGATGACGGTGATCGCGAGCCTCGTGGGCCGCTCGCTCGTGCGCGGGCTCATCGCCGGGCTCATCGGCATCTTCCTCGCCACGATCGGGCCCGACCCGATGATGAACAGCCCGCGTTTCACGTTCGATCTGGCAATGCTGTCCTCGGGCCTGCCGTTTCTCGCGGTGCTGATCGGGGTCTATGCCGTCAGCCAGCTGCTCGGAGAGGTCGAGCAGATGCGCAGCGGCAGCAGCAAGGGCGAGGCGCTGATCGAGGAGCGCATCGTGTTCAGGCCGCTCTCCTACCTGATGGACACCATCCGCCGGCCGATCAACCTGATCCGCTCTTCTCTGGTCGGGGTGTTCATCGGCGCGGTGCCCGGGGCAGGCGGCTCGATCGCGAACCTGCTCGCCTACGACCAGGCGCGGCGGGCCTCGAAGGACCCTGACAGCTTCGGCACCGGCGTGCCGGAGGGGGTCGTGGCCTCGGAATCGGGCAACTCCTCGACGGCGGGCGGCGGGCTCATCCCGATGATCGCGCTCGGCATTCCGGGCAGCGCGGTGGATGCGGTGCTGATGGCGTCACTGATGGTGCACGGCATCGCGGTGGGGCCACGGCTGATGGTGGACAACCCAGAGATCGTCTACTCGATCTTCGTGGGGCTGTTCATCGGCGCCCTCATGATGCTGCTCATCGCGCTGAGCTCGATGCGGTATTTCCTCATGGTCACGCGGATCCCCAAGCATATCATCGTGCCCATCGTGCTCGTCTTCTGCGCGGTCGGGGTGTTCGCGCTCAACAACCGCGTCACCGACATCTATCTGCTTTTCTTCGTGGGTGCTCTCGGATACGTGATGAAGAAGATGGACTACCCGCTCGCGCCACTGGTGCTCGGTGTCATCCTCGGGCCGATCGCGGAGACCAATCTGCGCCGCGCCCTGTCGACGAGCGAGGATCTCACGCTGTTCATCACCCGCCCGGTTTCGGCGGTGCTTCTGGGCCTTGCGGTGATCTCGCTCGTGGTGTTCCTGCGCCACCGGATGCGCCCACGTGCGAGTGCCGATTCCTGACAACGCAACTTTCTCGAGGATACCGCCGGTATGGATTTCGACTTCGCCACCCCCTACCCGTCCCAGCGCAGCCCCGTCATGGGCCGCAACATGGTCGCCACCTCGCAGCCGCTCGCCGCGCAGGCGGGGATGCGCATGCTCGACCGGGGCGGCAACGCCGTCGACGCCGCGCTCGCCGCGGCGATCGCGATGCCCGTGCTCGAGCCGACCGGCAACGGCCTGGGCAGCGACGCCTTCGCGATCGTGCATGACGGCACGGAGCTGCACGGGCTCAACGCTTCGGGCCGCGCGCCGGCGGGCTGGACGCCGGAGCGTTTCGCCGGCCGGGACGCGATGCCCGAACGCGGCTGGGAGACGGTGACGACGCCGGGCGCGGTGTCGGCCTGGCTCGCGCTGTCGGAACGGTTCGGCGCCCTGCCCTTCGAGGCGCTTTTCGAGCCGGCCATCGACTATGCCGAGCGCGGCTACGCGGTCTCGCCGATCATCGCCAGCGCCTGGGCCGCCGGGGCCGAGGTGCTCTGCGCGCAGCCGGGCTTCGCCGAAACCTTCATGCCCGAGGGCCGCGCGCCGCGCGCGGGCGAGATCTTTCGCGCCCCGGCCATGGCGCGCACCCTGCACCGCATCGCCGAGACCCGCACCGAGGCCTTCTATCGCGGCGAGATCGCCGAGGCGATCGCGGCGTTCGCCCGCAAGCACGATGCCGCGCTCAGCGAGGAGGATCTCGCCGCCCACCGCGCCGACTGGTGCGGCACCATCCAGCGCCGCTACGGCGACATCGACGCGCACGAGATCCCGCCCAACGGCCAGGGCATCGCCGCGCTGATCGCGCTCGGCATCCTCGAGAACACCGAAATCGCCGATCTCGGCCCCGACAGCGTCGCGGGGCTGCACCTGCAGATCGAGGCGATGAAGCTCGCCCTCGCCGACACCTACGCCCATGTCGGCGACCCCGAGGCGATGGTCGTCGATCCCGCCGCCCTCCTGGATGACGGCTATCTGCGCGACCGCGCCAAGCTCATCGACCGCGACCGCGCCGGCGATCCGCAGCACGGCCTGCCGGGACCGTCTGGGACGATCTACATCACGGCCGCGGATGCCGAGGGGCGGATGATTTCCTTTATCCAGTCTAACTACGCCGGTTTCGGCTCCGGCGTGGTAGTCCCCGAGGTCGGCGTGAGCCTGCAGAACCGTGGCGCGGACTTCAGCCTCGACCCGGCGAGCCCGAATGTCGTCGGCCCGCGCAAGCGTCCCTTCCACACCATCATCCCCGGCTTCATCACCAGGGGCGGCGCCCCGCTGACGAGCTACGGCGTGATGGGCGGGCCGATCCAGGCGCAGGGTCATGTGCAGATGATCCTTCGCATGATGAACTTCGCCCAGACCCCGCAGGCGGCGAGCGATGCGCCCCGCTGGCGGGTGCTCAGCGGCCGGCGCGTCGCAATGGAGGCGGCCTTTCCCGCCGGGACGTTCGAGGGGCTCGCGGCGCTCGGCCACGAGATCGCCCGCGGCCAGCTCGAGGCCGATTTCAGCTTCGGCGGCGCCCAGCTCATCCACCGGATGGAAAACGGCGTCTATATCGGCGGCTCGGACCATCGCAAGGACGGCCACGCCGTCGCGTTCTGAGACGCCGCGCACAGCCCTGCCGGAGGTCGCGCCGTGAGCCGTGGGTCGGACAAGAAACCTTTGAGCAGCGTCATCGCCGCGCGCCTCGAGGCCGAGATCATCGACGGGACGCTCGAAGCGGGCAGTCGGCTCGACGAGAACGTGCTCGCCGGGCGCTTCGAGGTGTCGCGCACGCCGGTGCGCGAGGCGCTGCAACTGCTCACGGCCCGGTCCCTCGTCGAGCGGGTGCCCTATCGCGGGGTGATCGTCTCGGAGATCTCGCGCGACGAGATCGAGCAGCTTTTCGAGGCGATGGGCGAGCTCGAGGCGCTGTGTGGCGGCTGCGCCGCGCTGCGCATGTCGATGCGCGACCGCGCCGAGCTGCTCGCCCTGCACCGGCAGATGGAGACGCTCTGCGAACAGGGCGACAGGGCGGCGTATGACGAAGCCAACGCCGCCTTTCACTGCCGGATCTATGACGGGGCGGGCAATCAGTATCTCGCCGAGGCCGCCGAGGCGCTGCGGGTCAAGCTGTCGCCGTTCCGGCGCGCCCAGCTCGCCGACAGCGCCCGCATGCACCGCTCGAGCCGCGAACACGCCGCGATCGTCGCCGCGATCTGCGAGCGCGACCCCGACGCCACCACCCGCGCGCTGCGCCGCCACCTCGTGAGCGCGGCGATGGAAATACTGACGAAATGGGCGCTGTCACCGGCGGGCGAGGCGCCCGCAAACGAAACCGCCGCGGACGGGATGCCGGAACAGGACGGCACCGCGCCGCGGCGCCAGGGAAATTGAGGGACAATGGAATTCTTTTCGGTCGAGTTCGCGGTCTTCGCCGGTATCCTGCTCGCCGCCGGGGCGCTGACAGGGGTCCTGGCCGGTCTCTTCGGCGTTGGCGGCGGCGCGTTGATGGTGCCTGTCCTGTTCGAGGTGTTCGGCTTTCTGGGCATCGAGGACGCGGTGCGGATGCCGCTCGCGGTAGGCACCTCGCTCGCGATCATCATTCCCACCTCGATCCGCTCCTATCTCGGCCATCGCGCGCGCGGGGCCGTCGACGATGCGCTGCTGCGCGCCTGGGCGGTGCCGATCGTGCTGGGGGTGGCGGCGGGGGCGGCGCTGGCGCGCTACGCGCCGCCCGAGGTGTTTCAGGGCGTCTTCGTCCTCGTGGCCGGGTTCAACGCCGTCAAGCTGCTCACCGGCACCAGCGCGATGAACATCGCCGAGGACCTGCCGCGCGGGGCGGGGCTGCGCGCCTATGGCGGGCTGATCGGGTTTCTCTCGTCGCTGATGGGCATCGGCGGCGGCCAGATCGCCAACATCATCATGACGCTGCATGGCCGCTCGATCCTTCAGGCGGTCGCGACCTCGGCCGGGATCGGGGTGCTGATCTCGATCCCCGGCGCGATCGGGTATGTGCTCGCCGGGCTCGGGCGCGCGGGGCTTCCGCCGGACGCGATCGGGTATGTCTCGACGCTGGGTGCGGTGCTCTTCATCCCGACCACCGTGCTGACGGCCAATCTCGGCGTGCGCCTTGCGCATCACCTCAGCCGCCGCACGCTGGAAATCGCCTTTGGGGTCTTTCTCGCGCTGGTGACGCTGCGCTTTCTCTACGCGATCTTCCTCGGCTGACGCGTCAGTCGAGCGCGTAGCCCTCGCCGCGCACGGTGCGGATCGGGCCGCGCCCGCCGCCGAGCGCCTTGCGCAGCCGGCCAACATGGACATCGACGGTGCGCAGGTCGATGTCCGAGTCGCGCCCCCAGACCCGGTCGAGCAGCGCATCGCGGCTCCAGACCCGGCCCGGACGCTCGAGAAAGGCGACGAGCAGGCGGTATTCCGTCGGCCCGAGCCTGAGCACCAGGCCCGCATGCTCGGCCGTGTGCGCGGCCGTGTCGAGCCGCAGATCGCCGTGCTCGAGCACCTCGCCCACCGAGGATGGCCGCGCACGGCGCAGATTGGCGCGCAGCCGCGCGATCAGCTCGTCGATCGAATAGGGTTTGACGATATAGTCATCCGCGCCGGTATCGAGCCCGCGGATGCGATCGGATTCCTCCGTGCGCGCCGACACCATGATCACCGGGATCGTGCGCGTCTGCGTGCGTGCCTTGAGCTGGCGGCAGACCTCGATGCCCGATACCTGCGGCAGCATCCAGTCGAGCAGGATGAGATCCGGCTGCTGCTCGGCGACGGCGATCAGCGCCTCCTCGCCGCCGGACGCCGTCACGGTGCGGAACCCGGCGGCCTGGATGTTGTAGGACAGCATCGCGCGTTGGGCGGGTTCGTCCTCGACGATCAGGACAAGCGCCTCCGTCACCGCCCGCCCCCGTCGCCCGGCAGCACGGTCAGACGCGCCGACGAGGGCCCCTTGGGCCGGGCGCCGGGGCGCGTTCCGGTGTGCAGGTGGATCAACTGTTCGCATATTTCCGTCACATGGTCGCCCATGCGCTCCAGGTTCCTGACGATGAAGAGATAGTGCATGCAGGGGGTTATGTTGCGCGGATCCTCCATCATGTGGGTCAGGAACTGGCGAAACAGCGCCGCGGTCATCTGATCGACCTCGACATCGCGGCCAAGCACGTCCTGCAGCAGCGCCAGATCGGCGCGCAGATGCGCGTCGAGCGCATCGCGCAACAGCCCCTGCACCGCGCGCGCATGGCGCCGGATCGCCGCACCCGCCCCGTCGATCACGGGCGCGCGGCTGAGCACCTGCACCCGCTTGGCGAGGGTCTTGGCGTAATCCGCGATCCGTTCAAGATCCGCCGCCATCTTCATCGCCGCGATCGCCGCGCGCAGATCGGCGCCGGCGGGTCGGTGCCGCGCCAGAAGGGCCATGACATCGGCCTGTACCGCGGCCTCGAGCGCGTCGATGCGCGCATCCGCGGCGATCACGGCCTCGGCGCGCTCCGCGTCGCGCGCCGCGAGCGCCGGCGCCGCTTCGGCGATGGCATGCTCGACGAGCCCGCCCATGGTCATGATCCGCGTGAGCAGCGCGTCCATGTCGCGGTCGAGGGCTGAAGACGGGTCCTGTTCGTGCATTGTCCGCATCCGTTCGTGTCTCCCCCCGCTACCTGCCCAATGCGACAGGCCTGTGACAGCCAGCGCCGCCCCGCGATCACGACCGCGGCAACACGACGGTAAAGCGGCTGCCCGCGCCCGGCGTGCTGCTGGCTGTGAGCCGGCCGCGATGGCGGTTCAGGATATGCTTGACGATCGCGAGGCCAAGCCCGGTGCCGCCCATCTCGCGCGAGCGGTGCGTGTCCACGCGGTAGAACCGCTCGGTCAGCCGCGGCAGGTGCAACGGATCGATCCCGTCGCCGCTGTCGCTGACGGTAACGGTGACGACGGGGCCGGAAAAGCCCGCCATGCTCTCGAGCGGCGCGACAGCGATACCGACTCGGCCGCCAGCGCCCCCATACTTGATGGCGTTCTCGACGAGGTTGTGGAACACCTGCAGGAGTTGATCGCGGTCGCCGGGCACCTGCTGATCGTGCCCGTCCCCCTCGCGCGCCACATGCACTCCGCTCTCCTCGATCTGCTGGCGCAGGGCGGACAGCGTCGCGTCGATGACCTCGCCGAGCACGACCGGATCGCGCGGGCGCACCCGCTCATTCGCCTCGACCCGCGACAGCGACAGCAGATCATCCACCAGCCGGTTCATGCGCTGCGCTTCCTGCTGCATGATCTCGAGGAAGCTTTCGCGCGCGGCGGCGTCATCGCGCGCCGCGCCGCGCAGGGTCTCGACAAAGCCGCTCAGAACGGTGAGCGGCGAGCGCAGTTCATGGCTGACATTGGCGACGAAATCGCGGCGCATCTGCTCGGCCTCCTCGATATGGCCGATGTCGCGAAAGCTGATCAGCGCCCCCGCCAGCCCCGTCTGCGGGCCGAGCGGCTGCACCACCATGCGGTAGCTGGTCTCGCCGCTGCGATCCGCGAGCGTGAGCCGCGCCTCGCTCGGTGACGTGTTCGCGGGGATCAGGGCCTGCTCGATCGCGGCGACGGCCTCGGGATGGCGGATCACCATCACCGCGGACTGCCCGATCAGCCCGGGTCCCAGCATCTCGGACGCCGCCGGGTTGGCGATGCGGATACGCCGGTCGGCCCCGGCGACCAGCACCGGCTCGGGCAGCGCGGCCAGAACCGCCGCAAGCTCGGCCTCGGTCATCGCGTTCTCCCCGCCATGAAGCGACACGGCGCCCGGCGCCCCACCGGCACCATCCTGCGGCGCTAGCGCGCGATCATGACAGGATCGTGACACCGCGCGGCGGCGGCGTCACGCGCGATCCGCCTGCGCCGACTCCGGCTCGGGCCGGGCGATCTCGCGGCCGAGAAGCCGCGCCGCGCCGAGGGCATAGCGCAGATCGTCGAGCATCGCCTCGAAGGCGGCCGCGTCCCATTTCTGCCAGACCTGCGGCATCTCGAAGCTGGGCGCGCCGCGATCGAGCGCAATGAGGATGCGGCCCTCGGAAAAGCCGATCTGCGGCGTGCCGCGGGTCTGCTCGTCGAGATCGAGGCAGCGCTCCATCACCGTGGGGGTAAGGAGCCGGCGCGCCTCCACCTGGTCATTGGCATAAACCGTGTAGGTGCTGTTGAAGCGCGCGCTCTCGAGATGCACCGGCTCGTCCGAGCGCAGCCAGCCGCTCAGCGCGTTGCCGACCATGCCGCTGTCCTTGAGCACGAGCACCTGGTCGGAAAACGGCTCGGAGGCATCGACGCGCAGCAGCAGGCCGGTGAAGACCGGTGTATAGTTCGGGCCGCGCCGCCTGCGGCTGCGACTCTTTCGTTCGAGCTTGGCATCGACGAGTTCGAGCCGCTCGCCGCTTGCCGTCTCGGCGGTCAGGTGATCGTGCAGATTGTCGCGATCATAGCGCGGCAGCAGCCCGAGACGGCGGAAATGCTCGAGCGGAAACCCGGCCGCGTTGAGCCGGTAGTCGAAGCCGAGCGCCTGCGCGATACGCCCCATCAGCTCGGCCTTGCCGCGCTGGCGCAGCTTGTTCATCCGGTAGGCGCCATAGGCAAGCCCGGCGAGCACGATGAACAGCCCGATGGCCTGCGCCTCTTCCTGCGCGCCGAACACCAGCGACACGATCACCATCCCCGCGACAACCACCCCGATCACGACGGCGCCGGTCCTCTTGAACCAGTCGAACAGCGCGGCGCGCTCGGACTCGAGATCGGCCAGCCGGGCCTCGAGATCGGCGCGCGTCTGCGAATCGAGCGGGTCGTCGGATAGCATCATGGTCGCCTCCCCCTCAGATATGATCCGCCGCGTTCACCGGCTGGCGCATGGCCTCGTCCTCGAGCTCGAAGAAGGGCATCGGCCGCACGCCCACGATCCCGGCGATCACGGTGCCGGGAAAGATCTGCGCGGCCGTGTTCAGCCGCGTGACCGCGGTGTTGTAGAAGCGCCGCGCGGCGGCGATGTTCGATTCGACCTCGCGGTAGGTCTTCTGGGCCTCCAGCATCGTCTCCGCCGAGCGCAGCTCGGGATAGGACTCCGACACCGCGAAGAGCTGCCGCAGCGCGCCCTGCAGGCCGCGTTCGGCGTCGAGATGGCCCTTCACCTGTTCGGGGTCGCCCTTGTCATACGGCGCCTGCGCCTTGCTGCGCAACGCCGTGACGCTTTCGAGGAGCTCCTTTTCGTGCTCCATGAAGCGGCGCGCGAGCGCGAGCAC
This sequence comes from Paracoccaceae bacterium, assembly GCA_003550665.1. Classification (GTDB taxonomy): domain Bacteria; phylum Pseudomonadota; class Alphaproteobacteria; order Rhodobacterales; family Rhodobacteraceae; genus Alkalilacustris. Next base: position 27,240 of record PUKW01000192.1, read on the forward strand.
GTTGGGCACGAGATCGTGGCGCTTGCGCAGATGCACATCCACGGATGCCAACGCCTCCTGCGCGCGGTTGCGGTTGCGGATGAGCACTACATACCAGCCATAGCCCACCACCACGACCAGCAGCACAAGGATCAGCAGAACCCATTCCATGCGTCACGTCCCCCCTCGTTCGACCTGACGCTTACGCGCTGCGCCCGGCAAGTCAATGGTGGGGTTGGGCAAAATTCTTTGCGTCGCGCCCCAGCCGGCGCGCGCCAAGCCAGCTCAGCCCCAGAAAGTGCGCCGCCACCGCCAGGCACAGCGCAAGCCCGCCAATCTGATAGCTCACCCCGGACATCAACGTGCCCAGAAGCCGCCCGGCGGCGTTGGCCATGTAGTAGAATCCCACATCCATCGTCACCCGCCGCCCCTCGGCGAGGGCGAGGATGAGATAGGAGTGCAGCGACGAGTTGACCGCGAACAGCGCCCCGAAAAGCATCAGCCCCGCCACCAGCACCGCGGTCAGCCAGCCCGCGGGCTCCCCCGCCGCCCAGACCAGCACCGCGAGGACCAGCGGCACCAGCGCGAGCGCCGCCACCCAGCCGCGCGCCGCGGCCACAAGCTCGGATAGCGGGCGCGCGGCCGCGCCGAGCAGCCGCGGCGCCGCCGCCTGCATCGCCCCGTAGAGGATGATCCAGACGGCCATGAAGCCGCCGATCAGAAAGAACGCCGCGCGGTCGCCCGCCGCCGTGCCGTCGGACAGGACCGCGTAGAAATAGATCGGGATGCCGACGACGAACCAGACATCGCGCGCGCCGAACAGGAACACGCGCGCCGCGCTGAGCCGGTTGATATCGCGGTCGCGCGAGATCACCTCGCGGAATTTCGCGTCCCGGCGTCCCGCCGGCAGCCCCGCCGGCATCCCGAGCGCCACCGCCAGGAGGATCACACCAAGCAGCGCCGCCATCCCGAGGACCGCCGGCGCAAAGCCGAACCCGCCCAGAAGCACCGCACCGAGAAAGAAGCCCATCCCCTTGACCGCGTTCTTCGACCCGGTCAGCAGCGCAACCCAGCGAAACAGCCCGCCCGCCTCGGGGGGCGCGAGCAGCTTGACGGCGCTCTTGGAGCTCATCTTGGCGAGATCCTTCGCCACCCCCGACGCCCCCTGCACCGCCATCACGAACATCACCGAGGCCGCCATGCTCCACGCCGGATCGAGTAGCGACAGCGCGATCAGCGCCGCGATCTGGATTGCGAGCCCGGCATAGAGCGTGCTGGCAAGGCCGAACCGCGCCGCGATCCAGCCCGCCGAGAGATTGGTCACGATCCCCGCCAGCTCGTAGAGCAGGAACAGACAGGCGAGCTGAACCGGCGAGAAGCCCAGCGTGTGAAAATGCAAGAGCACCAGCATGCGCAGCGCGCCGTCGGTGAGCATGAAGGCCCAGTAGGCCGCCGTGACCGCGGCATAGGCCGCCAGCCCCGCCGGCCGCGCGCTCACGCCCCCACCATCAGGGCGACATCCGCGAGCCGGTGCGCATAGCCCATCTCGTTGTCGTACCACGCATAGACCTTCACCTGCGTGTCGCCCACCACCATCGTGGAGGGCCCGTCGACGATCCCCGAGCGCGGGTCGTTCGTGTAATCCGACGACACGAGCGGGCGCGACTCAAAGCCGAGGATCCCGGCGAGCGGTCCGGCCGCGGCGGCCTCGAAGAGGGCGTTGACCTCCGCGACGCTGGTCGCGCGCGCCATCTCGAAGACGCCGTCGGTGATCGACGCGTTGAGCAGCGGCACCCGCACGGCGTGGCCATCGAGGCGGCCGGCGAGTTCGGGATAGATCAGCGTGATCGCCGTGGCCGAGCCCGTCGTCGTCGGGATCAGATTGGCGAGCGCCGAGCGCGCGCGGCGCAGATCCTTGGCGGGGCGGTCCACGATGGTCTGCGAATTGGTGACGTCGTGGATCGTGGTGATGGATCCGTGACGGATGCCGATCGCCTCGTGCAGCACCTTCACGACCGGCGCGAGGCAGTTGGTGGTGCAACTCGCCGCGGTCACGATGCGGTGGCGCGCCGGATCGTAGATGTCGTGATTGACGCCGTAGACGATGTTGGCGGCCTCGGCGTCCTTGACCGGCGCGGAGACGACGACCCGCGCGACCCCGGCGTCGAAATAGGGCGCGAGCGCGGCGGCGGACTTGAACGCCCCGGTGCAGTCGATGACGACATCGACCCCGTCGAGGGGCAGTGCTGCCGGATCGCGCGCGGCGGTGACGGGGATGCGCGTGCCGTCGATGATGATGGCATCGTCGTCATGGCCGAATTCGGCCGGCCAGCGTCCGTGCACGCTGTCGAATTCGAGCAGATGCGCGTGCATCTGCGGATCGCCGACGGCGTCGTTGACAAAGGCGATCTCGGCGCCGCGTTCGAGCAGCGGGCGCAGCGCCAGCTTGCCGATCCGGCCGAGGCCGTTGATTGCGTAAGTCGTCGCGGTTTCAGTTCCTTCGCGCAAGATCGTCGAGCGTCTTCTGAAGCGCGGGCCGGTCGGCGGGCGGGCGCGCGGCAAACCGAGCGATGCGGTCGCGCAGCAGGTCATGCACCCGCTCGAAGGCGCGCCGTCGCGCCTCGGGCGGGCCGGTCGCGGCCGCGGGATCGGGCAGGCCCCAATGCGCCGTGACCGGCCGGCCCGGCCAGGGCGCGGCGGTCCGGTTGGCGGCGTCGTCGCACACCGTGATCACCGCATCCATCCGCGGCGCTTCCGGCGCGGTCCAGGCCGCAAGCGGCCGGCTGCGCAGCGGCGCGGTGTCATGGCCCTCGCGCTCCAGAAGACCGAGCGCCACCGGATGCGGCGCCGCGCGCGGCGCGGTCCCCGCGGAGAAGGCATTGAAGCGCCCCTGCCCGACCCGGCGCAGCAGCGCCTCGGCGATGATCGAGCGCGCGGAATTGCCGGTGCACACGAACAGAAGATTGCGCGGCACGGGCGCAGGATGCGGCGCGAGCAGATCCGGGCGTGCGCGGCAGCAATCCTCGGCGAGAAACCCCACCAGCGCGCGCGCCGCGTCCATCTCGATGCGGTAGCGGCGCGACGGCCCCGCGCGCTCCTGCGCCACGAGCCCCACCCGCAGGAGCGCGCCAAGATAGACCGACAGCGTGCTCGCCTTGAGATCGAGCGCCCCGGCGATCTCTCCGGCCGGGACGGCATCGGGATAGCGCCGCATCAGCAGCAGGAACACCGCGAGGCGCTGCGGATGGCCAAGGGTCGCGAAGCGGGCGCTACCGTCTGATTCCATATTTCATGAACACCGGAAAAAGCCGCGGCGGGAAGCCCCGAATTGCAGCGCTCGGCGTGGTTCGACCTCCCGGAACCGGCCGTCAATCGCCGCCGCGATCCCGGCGCGGCGGCGGTCGCCAAGGTGGACGCGCGCGGCCCTCAGTCCTCGGCGGCGCCCGCGGCCCGCTCGGCGGTGAGCGCGCGGCGCATGCGCGCGAATTCCACCACCTGCCCTGCGACCATGGCGAGTTGATCGGCGATGTCCGGGCTTGTCGGGCGGCCGTCCTCGAAGGGCTGCAGCGCGGTGTTCAGCGTCGCGGCGTAGGGGGTCGGCCAGCCGCGCAGCGCATGGATCACCGAGCGCATCGACGCAAGCGCGGTCCCGAGGCCCTGCGCCCCGTACGCGGTGACGATCACGCCGACCGCGCGTCCGTCGAGATAGGGGCGCGCATCCGTGCGCATGTCCTCGGCATAGTCGAGCGCGTTCTTGATCATCCCGGAAAACCCGCAATGATAGCTCGGGGTGGACAACAGCACGCCGTCAGCCCGGCGCAGCGCCGCGACGAGCCGCTGCGCCTGCGCGCTGCGGTCCTCGCGCACCGGGTCGTAGCTCGGCAGGTCGAGCGCGTCACCGGCGACGATGTCGGTCTCGCAGCCGAGCGCCGCGGCGCTCTCGAGGCTGATGCGCAGCGCGACCTCGGAGCTCGACCCGGCGCGCGTCGTCCCGCCGATACCGAGGATCACCGGACGGTCCGTGTCGCCTGTCGATTTCGAAGCGTCCGTCATGCCGGCCCCTCTTTGCTGCCCAGCGCAGGCCCGTCCATCGGCGCGCATGCCCCCTGCGCCCTACAACCCTTCGCGGCGCTATGCCAGTGCGCGGCGCGCCAAGCGGGCTCGCATCGGGCGCGACCTGATGTCCTGCGCGCGGCGGGGATCGCGCTTGCGCGTCACATGCACGACATGATGAGCGCGCGCGTGGCGTCGAAGGTCATCGGGACGGGATTGCCGCCCACGCTCGGATCCTGCAGCGCCATTTCGACGAGCGCGTCGATCCGGCTCTCCTCCACACCCATCGCCGCGAGCCCTGTCGGCATGCCGAGCTCCCGGTTGAGCGCCTCGATGCGCGCGAGCACGCCGCCATAACCGCCCGTGATGCCCAGATAGGGCGCGGCGTGGTCGAGCCGGTCCGCGATCGCGGCGCGGTTGAAGCGCAGCACGGCGGGCATCACCACGGCGTTGGTGGTGCCGTGATGGGTGCCGTAGACGGCGCCGACGGGGTGGCTGATCGCGTGCACCGCGCCGAGGCCCTTCTGAAAACCCACCGCCCCCATCGCCGCGGCGGCGAGCATCTGCGCGCGCGCCTCGATATCGGTGCCGTCCGCCATTACGCGCGGCAGGTTCTCCAGCACCAGGCGCATCCCCTCGAGCGCGATCCCCTGGCTCATCGGATGGAAATGCGGCGAGCAATACGCTTCAACGCAATGCGCTAGCGCGTCCATCCCGGTGCCTGCGGTGATCGCGGGCGGCATGCCCACGGTCAGCTCCGGGTCGGCGATCACCTGCGCGGGCAGGACCTTCGGGTGAAAGATGATCTTCTTGGTGCGGGTCTCCGAGTTGGTGAGCACGCTGGCGCGGCCCACCTCCGAGCCGGTGCCCGCCGTGGTCGGCACGGCGATGTTGGGCGCGATGGCGTCGGCATCGGCGCGCATCCACCAATCACCGATATCCTCGAAATCCCACACCGGCCGCGTCTGGCCGGCCATGAAGGCGACCATCTTGCCCAGATCGAGCCCCGAGCCGCCGCCGAAGGCGATCACCCCGTCATGCCCGCCGGCGCGAAACGCCGCGACCCCGGCGGCGAGGTTGCGCTCGTCGGGATTGGCATCGACCTCGGCAAAGCAGGCGCGCCCCAGCCCGGCGGCGTCGAGGATATCCAGCGCGCGCGCCGTGATCGGCAGGTCGGCGAGCCCGCGATCGGTGACCAGAAGCGGGCGGCGGATGCCCGCCTCGGCGCAGGCCTCCGGCAGCTCGGCAAGCCGCCCGGCGCCGAAGCGGATCGCGGTGGGGTAGGACCAGGTGCCGGTAAGGGTCATCGCGCGGCCTTCTTCATGTCCGGGGGTTTCGGGCAGGCGCGATCGGCGGGGCCACTCCGCGGCAGGGCGCCGTCGCATCCGGGATGCTTGCAGCCCGTTCCGCACGGCGCGGGCTCGCGGGATCAACAGATCCGTCGTTCGGCAAGATGCAGTGCAGCGTGGTCATGCTCCCCCTCAGGCGCGCTCGAAGCCGCGCGCGACTTCCCAATCGGTGACGACGCGCTCGTGTTCCTCGACCTCCCAGCGCGCCGCGCGGGTATAGTGATCGACGACCCAATCGCCCATCGCCGC
>PUKW01000305.1 GCA_003550665.1 Paracoccaceae bacterium
CGTCCCCGAGGTCGCGATCACCCCGGTCGCGAGGCTCTGGTTGTAGTTGTAGCGCAGCATCACCGGCAGCGAGATCAGCCCCATCGCCACGACCGTCGCCCCGACGACCCCGGTGGTCGCCGCCAGCAGCGTCCCCACCGCGATCACCGCGATCGCCAGCCCGCCGCGCATCGAGCCGAACAGCAGCCCCGCCGTGTGCAGCAGATCCTCGGCCAGTCGCGCGCGCTCCAGCAGGAGACCCATGAAGATGAAGAACGGCCCCGCCAGCAGCGTGAAGTTCTGCATCACCCCGTAGACCCGCTGCGGTAACGCGCCGAGAAAAACGAAGGAGAAATCCCCCACCCACACTCCGATCCCGGCAAACAGCAGCGTCACCCCGGCGAGCGAAAACGCCACCGGGTAGCCGGTGAAGATCAGCGCCATGACCGCGCCGAACATCACGAGTCCGAGCCAACCCTCCACCCGTCAGATCTCCTGGCCCGGGCCGGAGGCGGGCGGGCGGTGGCGGTCGAGATCGCCGGTGAGCACCGCTGCCGCCTTGATCGCCTGCGCCACCCCCTGCAGTGCCAGAAGGCCGAAGGCGACCGGGATCGCCAGCTTGATCGGCCAGCGCGGCAGCCCGCCCGGGTCGGGTGACTGCTCGAGAATGGCGATCGACTGGCCCACGAACCCGCGCGAGAGCCAGATGATCAGCAGGCAGAACGGGATCAGGAACAGGATCGAACCCGCAAGGTCGATCCAGGCCTGGGTGCGCGGGCCTGCCCGGCCATAGGCGATGTCGACCCGCACGTGACCGTCACGCTCCAGCGTCCAGCCCGCGCACATGAGGAAGATGATCGCGAAAAGATACCATTGCATCTCGTTGAACGACGTCAGCGTGAGGTTCTGCCCGATATAGCGGCCGATATAGCGGCCCAGGGCGTTGTAGGCCCCGATCAGCACCATCAGCAGGACCAGCCAGGCGGCAAACCTGCCGATGCGGCCATTGACCGCATCGATGACGCGCGCGATGCTCAGGAGCGTTTGCATAACTGCCCTGCCTCGAGCTGGCGCGGGGGCGTGTTGCCCCCGCGCACATTATCGGTCCTGCCTCAGCCGCGGTAGTTGAAGCGCGAATAGCTGTAGGCCATGGTCTCGAAGCTTTCGCGAAACAGCTCCTGATGCTCGCGGTAATGGGACCATATGCGGTTCCAGTCCTCGTTCTCGTCGGCGTATTCCTCGTAGAGCTCCTCGGCGATGCGCGCGGCCTCCTCCATGATATCGGCGGGGAATTCGCGCAGCATCACGCCCTCGTCCTTGAGCCGTTTCAGCGCGTGGGTGTTCTCGTAGTCATACATTGCCATGTGGCGCAGGTTGACCTCCCAGGCGGCGGTCTGGAAGGCGCTCTGGTATTCGGATGGCAGCGCATTCCACTGCTCGAGATTGACATAGACCGACAGCGGCGTGCCCGGCTCCCACCAGGAGGGGTAGTAGTAATACGGCGCGACCTCGTGCAGGCCGAGCTGCTCGTCGTCATAGGGGCCGACCCATTCGGCCGCGTCCACGGCGCCGCGCTCCAGCGCGGGGAAGATCTCGCCGCCCGCGATCACCTCGGTGGACACCCCCATGCGGCTGAGGATCTCGCCGCCCAGGCCCCCGATGCGAAAGCGCAGGCCCTGGAGGTCGTCGAGGCTGTTGATCTCCTCGCGAAAGAATCCGCCCATCTGGTAGTCGCAGTTGCCCGCGGGCCAGCCGATGACGCCGAACTGCGCGTAGAGCTCGTGCAGAAGCTCCATGCCGCCGGCGTTGAAGAACCACGCATAGTGCTGGCGGCTGTTCATCCCCATCGGGATGCCGCCGTCGAGCGCGAAGGCGCGGTTGCGCCCGATCCAGTAGGGCCCCCAGCCATGGCCGCATTCGGCGATGCCCTGCTGGACCGCATCCAGCGTCTCGAGCGCGGGCACCAGTTCGCCGCCCTGGTAGACGCGGATCTCGAAATTGCCCCCGGTGAGCTCCGAGACCCGATCGGCCAGCATGCGCGGCGCCTCGATCAGCAGCGGTCCGGCGGGCCAGGGCGTGGCCATGCGCCAGCGCACGCTCTCGCCGGCGACCGCCATCGAGCCGACGCCGGCCGCGGCGGCACCGCCGAGGCCGATCGCCCCGGTCTTGAGCACGTCACGACGTTTCATGATGTGATCTCCCTGTTATTTCGTTTCATTGTGCCGGGATGCGCATCGTCGTGAACCGCCCGGGCGGCACCGGCGGCCCTCCGGCAAGCTCGAAGCGTATCGCCCGGCCACAAAAGCTGTCAAACCTTTTGCCTCGAATGCAACGACCTTGCCCGCCGCACCCGCGCCGCGCCGCGCCTTTGATCAGCGCCGCGTCATGTGGCTGCGCAACGAGCATCACCGGCGCGGTGCGGTGGCGCGGGCCTGGACCGCGGCTCGGGGCCCGCCCCCCCCGATTATCGCGGCGGTTCCCGGGCCGGCCTCGCGCTCTCGGTGCTTTGGCGATGCGCCGCGGCACGAAGCGCGGCAAGCGGGGCGATGATAGCGTCAGCGCCGGCGCAGCATGAAGCGGATATTGGAGGCGGCGTCGGCAGCCATGATGATGACGCCTGCGAACGAGCCCACCCGGAGATTGTAGACGATCCACAACAGGCTGCCCGCGAGGAAGCCGGCGCGCGCGCGCATCCCGCGCAGCAGGAACACCGAGGCCGTGCCCGAGAGCACCGCGACCAGCGGCAGGAGATCCCAGGGCGACGTGAAGCTGACCGCCGCCGCGATCACGTAGAACGCCGCGAAGCATCCGCCCAGCCACGGCCCGGAAAAGCGGATGCCGCAGAAATTGCGCGCCGCCGTCACCATGTTGATCGCCGCCGCGGCGGGCGCGGCCAGAAGCACGAAATGCACCGCCCAGGTCAGCGCCGAGAAGCCGAGCAGCAGCAGCAGGAGCGCGTGGCGCGGCATCTGGAACGCGATCACGCCGAGCACCGCCGCCAGCACGCCCACGCCCTGGGCGACCCAGAACGATGCCTCGGCGCTCATGCTCACCGCGGGCGCGGGATCTTGGTTGCGAAGATGTCCTGCGGGATCGGCTCGGCGCAGCAGCGCCGGTAGATCGCCTCGTAGGGCGCGCGGATGCGGCCCACCGTGGCCTCCGCCGCAGCGATGGCCGGCTCGAGCGCGGCCGCGGCATCGTGGATGCGCCCGATCACCGCCGCCTCGTCGATGCAGGTGAGCGCGCCGTCGCGCATCACCGCACGCCCGTCGACGAAGAGGTGGCGCAGCGCGCGCCCGTTTTCGGCGTAGGTGAGCTGCTGAACCGGGTTGTTGAGCGGCGTGAAGGCGATCGAGCGCATGTCATAGAGCGCGATGTCGGCGCGCGCGCCCGGCGCGATGCGGCCCAGATCCGCGCGCCCGAGCGCGCGTGCCCCGCCCTCGGTTGCGGCGCGGAACGCCTCGGCGCTGTTGACCCATTCCTCGAAATCATCGGCGTGAAGCTTGTGCAAGAGCGCGGTCCCCGCCAGCACGCGCAGCATGTCCACCGACTCGATCGAGCCGCAGCCATCGGTGCCGAGAGAGACGTTGATGCCCCGGCGCAGCATCTCGCGCAACGGCATCAGCCCGCTGCCGAGCTTGAGATTGCTGACCGGGTTGTGCTGCACGCTCGCGCCGCTCTGCGCGATCAGGTCGAGCTCGCGCGGGCTGACCCAGACGCCGTGGATGATCGAGGTGGCGGGCTTGAGAAACTCCAGCGCATGCAGGTGCTCGATCATGCCGCGCCCATAGAAACGCTGGGCGGTGACGACCTGCAGCCGGGTCTCCTGGACATGGATGATCACCGGCAGCGCGTGGCGGTCGGCCAGCGCGCGGACCGCGCGCAGGAAGTCGTCGCTGCAACGCTGCGGCGCGGAGGGCGCGGCGATGAAACCCACGCGGTGCTCGGCCGGGTGGCGCCGGGCGGCGAGGTCCTCGGCATAGGCCAGGACCTCGGCCGGAGCCGTCGGCTCCACCGCCGCGAGTTCGGCCAGCAGATCTGGCGGGAACGTCTCGTCGACGAAGGGCACGCCGCGAAAGAACGGCCGGTCGAACAGCGTCATGCCGACATGGGCGCGGATGCCGATATCCTCATAGGCCTGCATCGCGGCCTCGACATGGGTCCGGTCGAGCACCGGGCTGACATTGAGATCGTCCACGATTGTCGTGGTGCCCGTGCGCAGCGCCTCGATCGCGCCGATCATGGTGCGCAGATAGACCTGCTCGGCGGTGACCGGGATCGGCTTCATCGGGCGCACGAGGTTCATCCACAGCTCGAGCGGCAGGCTCTCGTAGCGGCCCTTCTGGAAATTCTCGTGGCTGTGATGGTGGCCATTTATGAAGCCCGGCACGGCGAAGAGCGTGCTGCCGTCGATGACCTCGGCGGCCTCCGGGCCGGGTGCGCCGGGCGGGCGGATGGCCGCGATGTGCCCGGCCTCGATGTCGATATCGACGCGCCGGGGCAGCGCGGGCGGCGCATCGGCCGTGTCGGGCAGTTTCGCCAGAACCCCGGTGATCCTGAGATCGGCCATCGCGCGCCTCCCCTGTGGCGGTGTCGGTTGCGCGGGCGGCGCGGGCATGGCCCGGCGCCGCCCGCACGGCGCCGTCAGTCCTCGGCGCCGGCCATCTCGGCGATCTCGGCCATGTCGGCGAGCTCCTGCTCCCAGAGCTCGGCGAACTCCTCGTGATCGGCGAAGTCGATGGTCGAGTTGATCTGGCCGATCAGGTTCTGGAAGCCATCATCCTCGACCATGGCGGCGAAGCTGTCCGACAGGCTCTCGACGACCTCGTCGGGGGTGCCCGCCGGCGCCATCACGCCGCGCCAGAACTGGAACACCACATCGAAGCCCTCCTCGGTGCAGGTGGGCACGTCGGGCAGCGCCTCCATGCGCTCGTCGTCGGTCACGCAGAGCGGGACGAGCGCGCCGTCCTCGATGTGATCGCCCACGACGCTTATATCGCCGGCATAGGCCATGGTGTCGCCGCCCAGAAGCCTGGTGACCGCGGGGCCGCCGCCGCCATACTCGACGCCGGTCATGTCCACCCCGGTGCGCGCCTTGAGAAGCTCGAAGATCGTGTAGGTCCAGCCATTGACGTTGTCGGAGCTGTAGACGAGGTCACCGGGGTTTTCCTCGGCGTAGTCGACCATCTCCGCAATCGTCTCGAAGGGGCCGTCGGCTGCGGCGACGAAGACGGCCGGGCTGTAGTTGATCCGCGCGACCGGCACGAAGCTGTCCACGTCATAGGCGAGATCCTCGACCTGCGGGCGCAGCGAGTTGATGGTGGGATCGCCGAAGAGCAGGGTGTAGCCGTCGGGCGTGGCCTCCGCGACCTCGGTCGCGCCAACCGCGCCGCCGCCGCCGTCGCGGGTGGTCGAGACGAGCGAGACGCCGAAGAACTCCTCCGCCCCCGTTGTGATGATCCCGGCATGCAGCGAATGCGAGCCGCCCGGCGGGTAGGGGGTGACGAATTCGATCTGCTGGCTGGGAAAGTCATCGGCGAGGGCGGGCAGCGCCGCCACCGTGCCCGCACCGACAAGCGCGATCGCCGCGCTGCGCGTCAGAAGTGCCTTTTTGGTGGTCATGTCAGTGTTCTCCTTTCGGGGTGGGTTGAGGGGAGTGCCGGCGGCGCCAGAGAAACAGCCCCACCAGCAGCACCATCACCGCCAGCAGCGCGAGCGTGCCGGGGCGGGTGACGAAGATGGACAGCGAGCCGCCCGAGGCCGTGAGCGACTGGCGCAGCGAATTCTCGAGCCCGGGCGCCAGCAGCATGCCGATGACGAGCGGCGGGATCGGCATGCCGGTCTTGCGCATCGCGTAGCCCGCGAGCCCGCCGGCCATCATGATCACGATGTCGAAGGTCGAATTGTTGACCGCATAGGCGCCGGCGAAGCAGAAGGCCGCGACCGCCGGGTAGAGCAGCCCCGTGGGCACCAGCACGATGCGCTGCAGGTAACGGATCGCGACGAAGCCGAAGGCGAGCAGCATCAGGTTGGAGACGATCAGGAAGGCAAAGAGCGCATAGACCGTCTCGGCGTCGCGGTCGAACATGAGCGGGCCGGGATTGAGCCCCTGGGCCATGAACGCACCCAGCAGAACGGCGGTGATGGGGTCGCCGGGGATGCCGAAGACGGTCATCGGGATGAGGGCGGCGGGGCAGACGGCGTTGTTGCCCGCCTCGGCCGCGGCGACGCCCTCCTCCGAGCCTTGGCCGAACTTCTCGGGCGTGCGCGAGCGGCGCCGGGCCGCGCCGTAGGACACCCAGCAGGAGATCTCCGCGCCGAGCCCGGGCAGCGTTCCGAGGCCGGTGCCGATGCCCGTCGACCGGAAGATCGCGGGCATGAGCGGGCGCAGACGCTCCCAGCTCAACCCCGGCCCGCCCAAGCTGCCCTGCGCGGACGGCGCCGGGGCGCGCAGGCCCTGCTCGGCGCGTATCAGGATCTCGCTGATTGCGAACATCCCGATCAGCAGCGGAATCAGCGATATGCCCCCGAGCAGGATCGAGCTGTCGAAGGTGTAGCGCTGCGCCCCCGACATCGGGTCGAGCCCGACGAGCGCGATGGTCACGCCGATCACCGTGGCGATCAGCCCCTTGAGCAGATCGTCGCCCGAAACAGCGGCGACCATGGTCAGCGCCAGCGCGTAGAGCAGCGTGAACTCCGGCGAGCCGACCTTGATGGCGATCCCGGCAAGCGGCGCGGCCACGGCGATCAGCACCACCGTCGCGCACAGATCGGCGATGACCGAGGCGACGAGGCTGATCTGCAGCGCGAGCTTCGGACGCCCCGCGCGCGCCATCGCGTTGCCGTCGATGGCCGTCGCGGCGGCCGCCGCCGTGCCCGGCGTGTTGAGCAGGATCGCCGGGATCGAGCCGGCATAGATCGCCCCCTTGTAGACCCCCAGGAGGAAGGGCAGTCCGATGAGCGGCTCCATGAAGAAGGTGAACGGGGCAAGCACCGCCACCGCCATCGTCGCGGTCAGCCCGGGCAGCGCGCCCACCACGATGCCGGCGACAAGCCCTGCCAGCGCGGTGGCGAGCACCACCGGCTCGAGCAGAAGCGCGAATCCACCGGCGAGGTCGGCAAGCATCAAAACACCCCACGCGGCAGCAGCACGCTGAGCAACTGTTCGAACAGGATATGAATCCCGGCCGGAACGCTCACCGCCAGGAGCAGGACCAGCCAGTAGCGGCGATAGCCGAGGATCGTGGCGAGACCCGCGACGAGCCCGCCGGCCGTGAGCAGGAATCCGAGCCAGAAGATGGCAGCCGTCGCCAGCACCAGAAGGCCGGCGGTGAGGACAACGCGCCGCGGCTCCGCGGCCGGCTGTTGCGGCGCGTTCGGGTCAGCCGGCTCCGCCGCGCCGGAGCGCGTTCCGCCCCAGATCAGCGCGCGCAGGATCAGCAGGGCAGAGAACACCGTGAGGAGCCCGCCGGCCACGAGCGGAAAGAAGGCTGGCGAGCGCATGTCGCCGATCGCCGCGAAGCCGGCGCTGTCGACCTCGGCGGGCACGAGCGACAGCGCGGCCAGCCCGAGCAGCAGGGTCACAGCGCCGGTCACGAGATCGGTCTGGTTGACAGCGTGGCGGTCCATATTGTCGCGCTTCCCGTCCGGGCCGGGGCCCGCATCGCGGCCCCATTCTGCATTCATCCAGCGACACTAAGGCTCCGCAAACTAGACGGCCAAGACGAAATATTTTACACGAAATAATAAATAATATCAGTATTTTGATGGATATCTTCGGCGCATCAAGCGGAATTGCCCATGAGGTCAGCATCCGCATTCACAATGGAGCGGATTTGGTTCTGAATGCAAAAAAGGACTTTGAGTATCGATTCGCAGCCATTCAGGGCTTGCGCGGACTGTGCTGCGCCGTGCACCTTGTATGCGCGCCGCGCACATCCCGGCGAATACCAGCAACAGTCATCCGGGAGGGCCGTGAATGAGTTCAGTTTCCACCGAGACCGGGGCCGATGGGATGCCCGATTGTCGGATCGGCATGCTCACGCCGTCGTCGAACACGGTCCTCGAGCCGATGACGAACGCGCTTCTCGCGCCGGTTGCGGGACGGGTCACGGCGCATTTCGCGCGGTTTCGCGTTACCCGCATCGCGCTCGATTCGGGCGCCGACAGCCAGTTCGCGCCCGACACGATCCTCGCCGCCGCCGAGTTGCTGGCCGATGCCGCGCCTTCGGTGATCGCCTGGAACGGCACCGCCGCGAGCTGGCTCGGCTTTGATGCCGATGACCGGCTCTGCGCCGCGATCCGCGAACGCACCGGCATCGCGGCAACCAGCGCCATCATCAGCCTGAACCGGCTGATGCGGTTGATGCGCGTGCGTCGCATCGGGCTCGTGACACCTTACACCGCGGGCGTCGCGGAGCGGATCACGCGCAACTACGCCGAGGTCGGCATCGAAACCGTCGCCGCCAGCCACGCCGGGCTCGAGGACAACTTCGCCTTCGCAACCCTCCCCGAAGCGCGGGTTCAGCAGATGTGCGCGGATGTTGCCGCGCAGGGCCCCGACGCGATCATAGTATTGTGCACCAACATGCGCGGTCCGCTCATCGCCCCGCAGGTGGAGCGCGACTTCGACATCCCGGTGCTCGACTCGATCTCCGTGACGCTCTGGGGGGCGATGCAGGAGGCCGGGCTCGACACCCGCCCGCTCGAGCGCTTCGGCAGACTGTTCCGCCACGACGCCCGGCCGAGCGCGGCGTGAGCGCGCGATGACCCCGCCCAAGGCTGCATCATCCCCCGAGGCCCCCGCGAGCCTGCACGACCACCTCGTGCGAACCCTGCGCGAGATGATCGTGCGCGGCGAACTCGGCAGCGGCCAGAAGGTGCCCGAGGCGCGGCTTTGCGAGACATTCGGTGTCTCCCGCACCCCGCTTCGCGAGGCGTTGAAGGCGCTGTCGGTGGAGGGTCTGATCACCCTGCGCCCGAATCGCGGCGCGGTGATCACGCCGCTCGACCCGGCGCATCTGTCCGAGGTATTCGAGGCCAAGGGCGCGCTCGAACACTTCATCGGCCTGCAGGCCGCGCAGCGCGCCGATGCCGATGAGCTCGACGAGATGGACGCGTTGCACGAACGGCTGACCGCAGCGGAGGCTGCGGGCGCCGCGGCCGACTATACCGCCCTCAATGACCGCTTTCACCTGCGCATGGCGCAGCTCGCGCGCAACGGCCAGATCATCGGCCTGTACACCGTATTCCAGGCGAAGATTCTGCGCGCGCGCCACATCGTCAATGAGGATCCCGCCCGCGTGGCCCGGTCGCTGGCCGAACACGGGGCCATCATGGCAGCCCTGCGCGCCCGTGCCCGGCTCGACCTTGCCGAGCGGCTCGTGGAGCACAACACCCGTACGGCCGAGGCGGTCATTCGCCAAATATCCGAAGCCGCGGCCGGAGGCGATCGTTAGAGCGCGTCGCATAATTCCGGATTCAGGATTCCCAGATCGGCCATGATGTGATTCCCGTCCCTTGAGGCAGATATTGGGGTCACAGATGGGCAAGCCACATCCGATAGAACTTCGAACGCGGGTTGTCGCGTTTGTCGA
>PUKW01000002.1 GCA_003550665.1 Paracoccaceae bacterium
AATCCATCCCGCCGTTCGCAGACGGTTCATCCCCGCGGGGGCGGGGAACACCGGGACGATCTTCTGTTGCACGATCGCACAACCGGTTCATCCCCGCGGGGGCGGGGAACACACAAGCGGGCGGCCGTCGCCATCCGTTGCGCCCGGTTCATCCCCGCGGGGGCGGGGAACACGCGTGCGCCAATCCCCCGCGCCCGGAAACGGGCGGTTCATCCCCGCGGGGGCGGGGAACACCGATGCCCAAGCCGCCGCCGGTGAAGCCGAAGCGGTTCATCCCCGCGGGGGCGGGGAACACGCAGAAGCTTTGTTGCTGGTTGACACCGGCATCGGTTCATCCCCGCGGGGGCGGGGAACACATGGAAACCTCATCGATCCAGCCGCGAAACGGCGGTTCATCCCCGCGGGGGCGGGGAACACAATGCGCTAATCGCATCCGCCAATTTATCCGCCGGTTCATCCCCGCGGGGGCGGGGAACACGTTCGGGCTGATTCCAAGTTCCTCGTAAATATCGGTTCATCCCCGCGGGGGCGGGGAACACACAGTGCCGGTATTCTGATACACGTTATAAATCGGTTCATCCCCGCGGGGGCGGGGAACACATCTGCGCCAGGTGCTGCCCAGTGCCGTGGTGCGGTTCATCCCCGCGGGGGCGGGGAACACAATCACGCTATCGATTGCGGCGATTGCACCCTCGGTTCATCCCCGCGGGGGCGGGGAACACTTGCATCACCCCATCGCCGCCGTAGCTGTCTGCGGTTCATCCCCGCGGGGGCGGGGAACACCGAATGGACCCTGATGGAAGTGCTGGGTGAGCAGGTTCATCCCCGCGGGGGCGGGGAACACCGCGATCATGCCGTCAAGGCACTGCATCCGATCGGTTCATCCCCGCGGGGGCGGGGAACACCAATCCTGCAAGTCAAGCTCGGTGATGCGGTCCGGTTCATCCCCGCGGGGGCGGGGAACACACTATCCGTTGTGCTACATGCAAGAAAGCACTCGGTTCATCCCCGCGGGGGCGGGGAACACTCCCGTCGCCCCGACTTACCCGAGGGCGTTTCCGGTTCATCCCCGCGGGGGCGGGGAACACGCCACTTCGCAGGCTTCCGCATTGTTGTCGTGCGGTTCATCCCCGCGGGGGCGGGGAACACGCGGCGAGCGACGATCCCGCGCTGGACGAGAGCGGTTCATCCCCGCGGGGGCGGGGAACACGGCAGGTGGTATCGGCCAAGTGCGCCGCGATGCGGTTCATCCCCGCGGGGGCGGGGAACACATGAGCGACGGCGACGGGCGCGTGTGGGGCGACGGTTCATCCCCGCGGGGGCGGGGAACACATCCGGGGAATAACTACCTGCAATCGCTCGTGCGGTTCATCCCCGCGGGGGCGGGGAACACTCTTTCTGCAGGGCATTGATCTACCACGGAAATATCGATTTCAAAGAGCCTACCGGTGTTTCGGACCAGTGTCGGGGGAAACGTCCGAGGAAGCTTCCTTCGGGAAGAAGCTGACCAGTTTCATGCCGTCGAAGTCAACCGGCATGCGCCGGTTTCTGCCCACGGTCGTGAAGTCGAACCCCTGATCGGTGGGCGCCTTCCAGGCCATCACGGCGTCGCCATCCTCGATGTAGGTCTCCACCTGCGCCCATATGCGTGCGCGGGTGCGCGCCGAATAGTCGCCGACATAGACCCCGGCGCGCAGCTCCAGCAGCCACACCGCCAGACGCCCTCGCAGCCGGGGCGGTGCGTTGGTCACGACGATCACCATCATGGCCCCGCCTCCGGATCGGGGAAGGCGGGGCCGGCGGCCTCGGGCGGCGGCGCAGGCGGTGGCAGATCACCGGCGGAAAGCACCTCCTCGATCTGCGGGATGATTTTTGCCAAAAGGCCCGTGCGGCGGAAGGAATCGCGACACGCCTGCCGCACGGCGCGTTCCACCGGCATGGATAGCCGCCCCTTCGCCGCCTGTCCGGCGATGCGGAAGGCCTCGGGCGCCGCCGTCTGGAGCTTCCACAGGTCGGCGATATCGTAGACGAAGGAAAGCGGCTTGCCCGTGTGCAGAAAGCCGATCGCCGGCGAATAGCCCGCCGCCAGGACCGCGGCCTCGGTCAGCCCGTGCAGGCAGGCCGTGGCCGAGGAAAGACAGCGGTTCGGCAGATCGGCCCCGGCCCAGTCGCTCACGTCATACGCACGGCGCTGCCATTTCACCCCGTGCTGACGGGCGAGAAGGGCGTAGGTTTCGCGCACGCGCACGCCCTCGATCCCGCGCAGCTGATCGACGGAGCGGCGCTGCGGCGCGGCCTCGCCAAAGCGCAGTTCATACATCCGCCGCACCACCCGCAGCCGGGCGGAATCGTCCAGTGCGATCTGCGCCTGCCAGAGCAGCTTGTCGGCGCGCGCACCGCCGGGCCGGCCGGCGGAATAGAGCCGCACCGCCCCCTCGCCCACCCAGACCAGCAGCGTCCCCGCGCGCGAAGCCAGCGCAACAGCGGCATGGCTGGCGCGCACCCCGGGCTCAAGCAACAGGCAGGCGACGCCGCCGACGGGGATATGCGTGCGCACACCCTCGGCGTCGATGGCGACGAAGGCCCCGTCATCGACATCGAGCTGCGCCCGCTCGATGAACACGAGCGCGGCGCGATCCTTCAGCGGGATCGGACGCGGGGGCGGCAGGCCGGGGGTATCGCTACTGGGCATGATGGCTCCTTTTCTGACCCATCGCCGTTCAGTCCATCCGAGGCCGGTAAGTGACCGCTCACCGGCGGATGAGCATCAGCCCGCAGCCAAAGGCCTTGGCCCGGCCGAAGCCCCGGGCCAGCCGAACCATGAACGCGTCCGGGTCGGTGACTTCGATCACCCCCTCCAGGTCGATCACCCCGAAGCGCGGGCGCCTGCGACCCTGCCCCGGCGGCTCGAGCACGCGGTAGCCCGTGACATCGGCCTGCACGGGGCGAAACCCGGCGCGCGTGCCCTGCGCTTCGAGCCAGCGCCGCCCGGCCTCTTGCGCAACACTGTCGCGCCGCGCGGCGCGTTCGGCCTTCGGCACCGGGTGGAGCGCCGCCATCACCACGTCGCGATGGCGTTTGCGCGCGCCATCCGTCACGGTGCGCGTGGCGTTGGCGCGCAGCACGAAAGCCAGCCGGTCGCCCGAGCGCAAATCCGGCGCGAAAGGCTTGACCTGCGGCGGATCGAACAGGCCCGTCGGCGCCGGCGCGCGCGCCGACAGCACCAAGAAACGCCCTGCCCCTTCGTCGCGCCAGAGAAAATCGCGCCGCGCCTGCGGATCCCCGGCAAAGGCCGTCCAGATCAGCCGGTGATGAGCATCGAGCCGCCGCCCCTCCTCCACCGGGTTCAGGAGTTGCGCCAGAGCATCGACCTGCGGATCGCGCGACAATGTGAGCCGGGACAGAAACATCAGCCGCCGCCCCCATCCGCCGTGATCCGGGCATTGACCACCCGCACCTCGCGCGGGGCAAAATGCCATTTGCGGCGGTCCAGCGGCGTGTCGTGGCGGCGCTCCGTGCGGCCGCCATGCCCTTCCCCGGCATCGAGGATCAGGGTTTCGGCCGTAGCCCGGCCCTCCGGCCACCAGGGCGGTAATTGCAGATGCGCCAGCGCCGCCGCGGCGTCGGGGGCGGTGACGATACGCGGGGCGAGCGGTGCCGCCAGCGGACAGGATTTGCGCCCCAGATAGAGCACGAAGGCCGGCTCTTGCAGCGCGGCCTTCAACGACTCCAGCCCCGGCCCCGTCACCGCCACGCCGAACAGCGCCCCGGCGCGATAGTCGCGCAAGGTAATGGTGGTGTTGAGCGCCGATGCGGCCTTGCGCAGCGCCTCGGGGCGCGATTGCGGGCGCTTCACCGCCGCACTCGGCACCGTCTGCACCGTGTGATAGTCGCGCAAGGGTTGACCCGCGTCGAACACGGCCACCGCGACCGACAACGCATCGAGCGCCGCGAAATCTTCATCGCGCCGAATGCCTTGCGCCGCCGCAAGCAGCCCCAGGATGGCCGAACGCCCTGGCCAGCCCCAGGAGCCGCGCCGCTCATGCCCGGCCACATCGCCCATCGCGCCGAGCGCCGCGGCCAGCGTGAAGACCAGATGCTCAGGCATCGGCATGCGCGGGCTGCTGCGCGGCATGGGCGGCAAAACCGGCGATCGCGTCTAGACTCCCCTGCCCTTCCGGCACGTTCAGCACCTCGATGGCCTCGGCTGCCGGGCCATAGGCGGCGTCGAGCTTGGCCGTCATATCCTCCAGCGCGCGGATTGACGCGGCCTCGAGATCATTGGCGCCCAACTCGTGCAGCCGCAGATTGACCGGGTGGAAGAACGCGCCCGACAGGTCGCGCGGCTGGCGGCTGCCGCGCTCGGCGCGGATGAAGTGGGCGCGCGGATGATGGGCGAAACTGTTCTGCTTGCCACGCGGCGTGGCCGTGGCCAGCGCCCGGGCCAGCGCATCAAGACCGCGCGCGGCCAGGGCACGGTCGCCGCCGAGATTCGCGATCAGCAGATCGACGTTGACGCAGGCGTAGAGGTAGTAGACGCCCGAGCCGAAACCGAGCTCGCCCAGATGTCCCGCGCCCGAGTCCTCCTCGCGGGTTTTCAGGTCATCGACGGCGGAGAACCAGTCATCCTCGACCAGCGCGCGGTGGGTGGTGAAGGCATGCGCCACCTGCACCGCCGCCTCGCGGTTGAAGTCGGGATCATCGGCCAGCATCCGGCCGAACATGGCGATATCCACCGCCCCGTCGGCATGGCGCAGGACGCGCTTCTTGAGATCCTTGTCCTTGGGCAGCTCCTCCCCCGCGACGATCCTTTCGGCCAGCTCATGCGCCAGCGCCCATTCATCGGGCGAGACGAAGGCCAGCGTGGTGGTCAGCGCGGCCTTTCCGTCCTTGCCGGCTTCGAGCTTGGAAAACAGCTTCGCGACCTGTTCGGCGGCGTCGCGGGCTGTCGCATCCGCGGCCCCCTGCCCCTTGAGATGCGCTTCGATTTCTTCGGCGATACGCTTGGTGCGCGTGCCGCGATTGCCCGCCAGATCATTGAGGAAATAGGCCGTCTCGCGCACCGCGCGCTTGAGCGATTGCGACGACAGACGCAGGCGGGGGTGGTCGCCGATCACCGCCTGTTTCGGGCGGCCCTGATCGTCGCGATTGGGGTTCGAGGGCGGGTAAGGGGTGAGCAGGTGAAACTGCACGAAGGTGGTCATGTCGCTGTCTCCTCGGTCACGGCGGCGGGCGCGTCGTCGCTCTCATCGGGGACGGGGGCGCCGAAATAGTCGAAGCACCAGTTGCGGCGCGCGGTCTCGCCCCATTCGGGGTGATCCCAGATCAGGAGGTCCTGCCCCAGCCGCCCGACATTGGCGCGCCGGTCCACCATCGGCAGGGCGCGGCGCAGCGCGGCGGTCAGTTCATCGCCCTGCGCGCGCAGCAGGCGCTGAAACCGCAGGTGCGAGAGCGCGGGTTCCGGCCCGCCCAGCCGGGCCGCTAGCGTCGGCCCGGCATCCTCGCGCAGATGCGCGAGCACCTGCACCAGCCGGGCCAGCCGCGCCGCATCGGCCCGGTGGCGGCCCAGCTCCAGCCGTCGCGCCAGCGCGTGCACCTCTGGCTCGGCCAGTGCCTCGGTCACGGCTGCGCGCCGCAGCCGCGCGGCAAGCGCCCGTGCACGGCCGCGTTCGCGGTTGGCAATATTCTCGCGCCACCATC
Organism: Paracoccaceae bacterium; assembly: GCA_003550665.1. Lineage (GTDB taxonomy): Bacteria > Pseudomonadota > Alphaproteobacteria > Rhodobacterales > Rhodobacteraceae > Alkalilacustris. Next base: position 5,701 of record PUKW01000002.1, read on the forward strand.
CGGCGATGGTGGCCGCCCTGCCCTGCGTCTCGGTCATGCGGGTTCCTTCCCTCTGCGTTTCGCCTGCGGTACATCAAGCCCCAGCCGCGCATAGGCCAGCGCGCCAGTCTTCGGCCCGTAGCCCGCGAAAGCCGCCGTCAGGTTGCGGCGGGCGGAGACGATTTCGGCCTGATCCCTGGTGTCACGCTCGGCCAGGCCGGGCAGCGCGAGCGTGTCGAATATGTCCAGCGCGGCGCGGCGCATGTCATTCAACCAGCCGCGCGACACGGCGACGGGGTCCGAATTGACAGCTGTCAACGCGCTCAGATGCTGCTCGAAGCCCGGTTGCGTGCGCCGATAGAAGTCCTCGCGCACGGCATCGCGGGCAGAGCCTTCGGCCAGCACCGGCCCCAATGCCCGCCGCAACGCCAGCTCCAGCGCGTCGGCAGCCTCCACCATGCCTTCCATCCGCTCGGCCATCGCGTCGGAAAGCTCGATCAGAGGCGCGCGCGACCAGACGAAATCCCGCGGCTTCATGTTATCCATCGACCAACCGGCGACGATGACCTCGGCGTGCCGCCCCTCGCCGCGCTCCGCCCAATGGTCGAGCACCCATGCCAGGCGCGCCAGATCGCTGCCATCGCCGGCACGGCGTGCGATGATGCCCAGCCAGTTGCGATAACCGAAATGCCCGGCGCGGGGGTGACGCGGCAACAGATCGCCCCCGGCCTTGACGCGGTAATGCGGGGTCAGCGGATGCTCCCACCCGGCGTAGTTCGCGCCGAAGGGTTTCTGCACCACGCCGGTGACATGCCCGCCCTCCGCCAGCAACCGCAACCGGCGCGGCATGCCGAAGAACGCCTCAAGCGCCGGGGCGTCCTGCGCAAACACCTGCTGCGCCTTTTCCGAGCTGCGCACCGGGCGCATCCAGGGCAGCGCATCGGGCGCGGCCGGCGCGCCATCGGGCACATTGGCCCAGATCAGCGGCCACAGCCCGCCGCCGGGATCGACCAGCGTGACCATCGGCCCGCCGCCACGCATCGAGGTGCGATTGCCCGCCCCGCCCGACGGCGCATGCGCCTGCAAAGTGTAGAGCGCCATCGCCGCGAGCGCAGGCTCAAGCGCCGGATAGCGCCCGCGCCTGACCATCAGATCGGCATTGTTACGCGCCGTCTGCCCTCCGGCGCTGTCGATGAACAGCATGTCGGGCGGGTTGGCACCCCGGCCCTCGTCCTCCAACTTCTCCAGATCCTGCATGAAGCGCGGCCCGTCGCCTAGCAGCTTGAACGCCGGAGCGAAGGGGGCAAGCTGCGCGCGCAGGCGCTCGGGATCGGGCGTCTGGCGGGTCTCCCACTCCTCGGCATTCGCGGGCGGATCGGCCATGAACACCAGCCCGATCAGCAACTCAAGACAGGCGATGTTGAGGTCCGGGCGCGGCCAGTCGGGGAAATCAAGCGCCGGATCGGCCATCTGCCAGGGCGCGATCACCGTGCGCGTGCCATCCTTGCGCCGCACGGGAATCCATCTATCGGTAATGAGATTCAAGGACATACACCACCTGTAAATGGCGAAAATCTAGACGGCGCCCGCTTTGCCTGTCAATCGCGCGCGTCGCCCCGAGCGGAGAGGATCAGCCCGAGCTGCGTATCATAGTACAGCCCCGCGCAGATCTCGCCTCCTTCACCCACGGGGCACAGAATGCGCGTCGCGGCCAGCCAGTCGGGCCACGCCTGCCGGATCGCGGCGATCTCGGGCGCCCGCTGATCGGGAAGGGGCAGCGCATCGAGCCTGCGCGCACTGGCCTGCACTTCGGAAAGTTGACAGCTGTCAACGCCCCAACCCTCGCCCGCCCAGGGCTCCAACCCCCCTGCCCCGCGCCGCGCCAGAACCAGCACGCGCTGCGGCTGACCGAGCCGCGTGGGGTAGTCAGCATCGCCCGCACCAGCCGCGCCCATCCGGTAGCCGGCGGCCCAGTCGATCACATTGTGCCCGGCATGGGCGCGTGCGGCGCCGGCGGCGCCGATCTGCTCAAGCTCGGCACGCTCGAGCGCCTCGGGAACCGGCAGCGCATCGCCATGTGCGGCCTCGACGAGATCGCGCAACCCGTCGGGCGCACGGATCGCACCGGAGTCGAACAGCACCCGCGCCGTCCGCCACATCAGCGCGGCCGGATAGACGAACGCCCCCTGCCCGAGCACCGGCTGCGCCCAGCGGGCGCCCTCCACCGCGTCCGGGTCGGGCGAAAGCACATGCAACAGCGGCCCCGGCAAGGGGCGCTCGGCCGCCGGGCGGCGATCCATGTGCCGCCACAGCCGTCCGGCCCGCTGAATCAGCGCGGCCATCGGCGCGAGGTCAGACACCATCACGTCGAAATCAAGATCGAGCGAGGATTCCACCACCTGCGTGGCCACCAGCACGCGACCGGGACGCGCCGCACGGCCCTTTCCGAAGGTTTCGAGTGCGACGCCTTCATGCCGCTTGCGATCGGCCAGCGCAAAGCGCGCATGCAACAGATCGGCCGCGACCCCTTGCGCGCGCAAGGCCTGCACGGCCACCAGCGCCTCATCCACCGCATTTCGCACCCAGACACAGGCCGCGCCCTGCGACGCCGCATCGACCAGTAGCGACAGCGCCGCATCCGCAGTCGGCACCCGTTCAACGCGCAGCTCCCGGCCCGCGCCCGGCTCTAGCGCCACCGGGTTGCCGCCCGCCAGCGTCAGCGCGGGATAGGCCCGTCCTTCTGGGAGCGCCGGCGGCCGCCCCGCGCCGCGCTCGAACGCCGTGACCAGCCGCGCGCGCAGATCGAGCGGCAAGGTCGCGCTGAGAAGGATGGCCGAGCCCCCGAGCGCCGCGTGGGCGTGCAGCAATTGCTCAAGCAGCGCACCCATATAGGGATCGCCCATCTCGTGCACCTCATCGACGATCACGATCTTCGATTGCAGCCCATGCAGCCGCAGCGGCGCATGTTTTGCTCGCACCACCGCCAGAAGCGCCTGGTCGATCGTTCCCACGCCGACATCGGCCAGAAGCGCCCGGCGGCGGCTGTCGGCCAGCCAGTCAGTGGGGCCGGGTTCATCGAGGTTTGCCGCGCGCGCGTCCCTGAGCAAGCGGAACCCTTCGGACTGCCCCGCCCGGCCATGCGCCAGTGCAAGCGAGGCCGGCCCGCAATAGAGCCGACGCAGTATCTGCGCCACACGTGCGAACATGGCATCGGCCGTGGCCATCGTCGGCAAGGCGAAATAAAGCCCGCGCGCCCTCTCATCGGTGAGCATCCGCTGTGCCAGGAGAAGCGCGGCCTCGGTCTTGCCGCTGCCGGTTTCGTCCTCGATGATCGCCAGCGCCGGGCCGTGGGGCAGAGGGGCTTCGACCGCCGCGCGCTGCATGGGGCGGGGCGCGAAATCGAACAGTTTCGCGGGCGACGGGGCAGGGGTATCGACCCCGGCTGCGGCGACCGCATCGGCGGCGTTGCGGCGCGCAGCGTCGAGATAATCGGGCAAGGCGGGTCCGGGGGCGCAGGGGGGAAACCAGTCCTGGTTCGACCCGATCCAGTCGGCCGCGGTGATGAGCCCCGCAAGCCGCCAGCTCAGCGGTGCGATTTCCGCGTCCATCAACCCCGTGTCGTCAGCGCCCGGCCAGAGCGTGTGAAAGGCGCGGATAACCTTGGCCGAATCCGCGATACCTTGCTCACCAGCGGCATCCAGCATCGCTTTCCAGTCGTGGCCGGGTCCGGTGTTCGAACGGTTGAGCCGGCGCTCCTTGCGTGAGGGCCGACCATGATGACCGGCAACCGCTCCGTAAAGCTGCCGGCGCTGCCTTGGGGACAATCCCATGATCGGGGCAAGCTCCTGCTCGTCA
>PUKW01000078.1 GCA_003550665.1 Paracoccaceae bacterium
CAGCGGAACCTTGTTGGTTAGCAGCCAGGCTGTGGCTATCGGGCCAAATTCGTCAAGCCAGGTGGTAGTGCCGCCGGCTGCTTGCACCAGGCCGGTTGCCGGATGGAATGACTGACCGGCTGGATTCGGCTCATCGGCCCTGTCCGGCCACAGGCTGCAGCGCCAGTTGCCTACCAGGCCCTGTGCAGCGGCCTGAGTATCGAGAACTGTTCGCACTGCATTGATATACCATACCTGCCCGGTAGGTACAGTCAAAGAGGCCGAATAAGCGGTGCCTACTGCATCACCGACCTGAGGGGTCAGTGTCTGCCGGTCATAATCCTCTTCGCGTCCACCCAGGATGCCGAGGATATGCTGCTGCTCCACATTGACCAGGGGCTCGTTTACCAGTTTATCCAGATCTATGAATGTCGACTGGCCTTTATAGCCGCCAACTAGAAAAGTGCCGAGACGCTGCTGTAGAGCATCAGGGACGGAAAAACCGGCCAGCTGCTGGGGCATGACTCCTTCTTCTTGAGGCATGATTGTCTTATCAACGAGTTTGCGTTGTCCCATATCTTTCATGTTATACCTTCCTTTTATTTTAGTCTTTAACGCCTTCGGTCATGCCTCTCATCATCGGCATGATCATCATCATCATCATCATCATCATGATGAGCGGCATAATGGAGTTCAGCATTTCGGTCATTTGAGGCGCTGCTGCTACAGTGGTTTGCTGTGCTCCTAATTGTTGTGCTCCTAGCATTACCTTTTCCTCCTTAATGTATTTGGTTTGGAGCGCTCCGGCTCCGGCGTATATTACTTAAAGCCTTCGGTCATGCCTCTCATCATCGGCATGATCATCATCATCACCATCATCATCATGATGAGCGGCATTATTGCGCCCAGCATGTCGCCTATCCCGGTTCCTTCCTGGGTATATACACCGGGAGCGGTGGTCAACTGTCCGGGTTGTACCTTGGTCAGCTGTTGTGCTCCGATCATAGGTTTTTACCTCCTGTTTTTAATGGGAATAACCTTCACCTGGTTCCCCCTTTAACAGGCCGGTCTTTGCCGCCGCGACAGCAAAGCGGCCCATCACAGGTGCCAGGACGAAGTGCTATTCGAACATGGCGCGCTTGTAGCGCTCGACTACGATGTCGGCCTTGCCTTCAACACCGGTGCGGTAGTTGGAGACACGGCCTTCCCTGACACTCATTCCGGGAGGGGCGATGCCCATCATGCCGCTGCGGAAAGCCTCGGCGGTAGCGCCTTCCCGGTAGGAAATGGGAACGTTTCTCTCGAACTCTGCCCAGCTTGCGTATTTCGCCATCTGTGCACCTCCGTCACATAATTTTTTTGGCCTGTTCGCGGCCAGGTTTTTGGAGGTAGCAACCGCGTCCAAAAGGAAAAGGGGGAGGTGGCCCCCCGAACCTTTCGGTCGAAGGTTGCCACCTCCCCCTTTTGTTTCAGCCTTAGAATCAGCCGACGGAAGCAAAAAAGCGCTAGAGCCGGCTTCCACCGGCTGACTCTAGCGCTTACAGTCAAGCTACAATATTATTTTTATTTTGTCAAAGGTATTACATACGTGCCAACGAAAGTGCCGACGCGCGTGCTAACTTTCGCTTTCGACAGTTTCTTCCGGGTCTGTTTTGACCCGGACGATAACCTCACCGTTGGCAATTATCTCCACCTTGTCGCCGTGTCTGAGATGGTTATAAGACACCCACGCCTTGGGGAGAGTGACGGCATAGCTGTCCTGGCCAACCTTAAAAAGCGTCCTTTCTGTCTTTATCGGCACCGATCCGTCCTTTCAAAACCGGCATCGATGTATCCTTTGCCGTAATCGAGTATCTGGCGTTGCATCTTTGCCGGGTACTGCATGAATTCCCGCACTTCAGGTGAGAGCGAGGCTTTCTTTATTCGCGGCTTCCGGCGAGGTTTCTGTTCCTGTGAAGCCGGATTACCGGTTGAAGGTAAGGCAGGTGAACTGGAAGCCGGTGGTTTTGCCGCGAGCAAAGCGCAGCCCACCAGAAGCACCAGGCCCGCCAGCTGTTGTGTCCAGCCTACTTGTACAGGGTTACCTTGCACTGGAAGGCTCCTACAACCTGGGAAATAGGCTCCATAATGGTGGAGAGCAAGGCCTGCCTGGCTTTTCGGGTATTTTCGTTGTCCTCGGCCAGCTTGCCAACTATACGTATCTGGCCGTCCCGCAGGACCACGTCCACCTCCACGTTCCTCATGGCTTCCCTGAATTCGGGCGGCCACTGCTCAGAAGCCTTGGCAAACTGTGACCAGACCATCTTCTGCATCTGTTCCATGCTAAACATCGTTCTCGTTATCCTCCTCATATTCATCTATACTTTTCTTGGTAATATTCGGTGGCTGCCATGGCTCCGACTGTGGCTGTTGCTGACCGGGCTGCTGGGGCATGTTGCCCATCATGCCGGAGAACGCCTGCTGCATCGTCTGCTGCAGGTAGGGTTTCATAGCGTCGACCATTACCTCCGCCATCGGGTTGCTTGAAGCCGCCGGCTGTCCCGAGCTGCCCTGGGATGAAGCCAGGTTATTAATTGCCGAAAGCACCTGTTGATTGCCCTGCATGGTGAGCTGGGCGAGGTTGTTGGCCGCTTCCTGTGCCGCCTGGCCTTCGGCCTGGCGCATTTCTTTAGCCATCTCGATTACCGGCTTTGCCTGCTCAAGCCCCATCTTGTTTAACTCCTGGGCCATGCGGATGCCCCGGATTACATTCATGGCCTCGTAGCGCATACCGGCGATGAAGGCTTCGTCGACCTCGCCATCTACCGAGACGGGCCAGGGCAGGTTATCGACAATCTGCTCAGCCGGCAGTTGAGCACTGGAGCGTGCAGCGGCAGAGGTTTTCTGCTGTTTTCTGATCTCCTTGCGGCGCTCGGATTTTCTGGGCCGGATATTCTCCATCTTGAACCCTTCTTCCTTGAGTTCTTTTTCAACTTCGTCCAGTTCGCCCTCGCTAAACGCCCCAGCAAAGCGGCTCTTGATTTGAGCCCTTTCTGTTTGTTCTGTCATCTCTTGTTCCTCCAAATAAATAAAAGCGCTAGTGCCGGCTCTTGCCGGCAGGCTCTAGCGCTTATAACCAAACGTTACAACTTCTTTTCATTTTTGTCAAAAAACCTTCCGCACGAAACACGGTGTATTCCAAACTGGATTACGAGTAACATTCTAAAATGTTACGCACGGGCAAGTGGAATATTCTGAGTAACCTGGAATGTTCCACTCCTTTACAAGAGATCAACAGGGGGGTGAGGGGGGTATCAGGCATCGTGATTTTCCTCCTTTAACAGGTTTTCTGCCGGTATGCCGACGGACCTTGAAACACTTCTCAGCATGGCAGGGTTGATGCAGTCGGGCGGCACTTTGACCGGATCAAGCGCCTGACATAGACGGCGGAAAAAGCCGGGCACGAACCCCGGGCCGGCATGCCGGCCGGTAAACTGATACATATAAACGGTCTTGTCGGCCAGACTGTTCCTGGTTTTAGTTATCATCTCTAGTCTCCAAAAGCAATTTTATAGCCCGGTCCACGCCGAGCTGCGGCGCCAGCCTGGCCACCCTGATGGCGTCGCGCACGTCCTTGGTTATGCCGTCGAGCTTGCCGGCTATTTCTTCGGCTGTTTCAGCTGGAACATTCTCCCGGTGAACCAGCACGCCCTTTACCACGGTGAGATAATCGTTGCGGCTGTAGGAATCTATGCGGCACACGGCAAAGCGGGAGAGAAGCTCCGGCGACATGCTGTACGCCCGGTTGCTGGCAGCCACCACCCGGATAGGTCTGTTAATGTCAAGTTCTCTGCCCACCTTTGCCCTCACCAGCCGTCCGCCTTCCATGATGGAGAGCAATGCGGCGGTATCGGCAGCTCCCATCTTGTCAAGCTCGTCTATCAGAAGCACCTGGGGCTGCTTGTCCGCGATCAAATCCCACAGGCCGGCCTTCGATGTAGCCGAACCCACCAGCCAGATGGCCCTCTCGCCGCAGGCCTTTTCTATATCCCACAAAAACAGGGTCTTGGCTAGCGCCGGCGGGCCGACCAGCAGGGCATGTACCGGATCGTCGGCAAGCAGACAGGCCCGCAACAGCTCCTTTACATCATCATGCCCGATTATATCCCCGAAAAGGTTGTCCGGCGGGGTTATTTCGGTGTCCTGGGGCGCCTCGTGAGCCCGGTCGGCGCTGGCTATCACTGCCCGCCCCTTCTCGCTCAAACGGTAGCCTGTGTAAGAGTTGGACCGGAAGACGTTTTCCAGATAGCCGTCCTTGAAAAACCGGTTCAGAGTGGCCGGCCAGATGCGCACATGGCGCCATGACCAGCCCATGTTCAGCTTGCTCATGTCGTTTGAGTCTTCGAACGCGGCTATTTCGTTTAACAGTTCCAGGTCTCCTTCTTTCATGGTTCACCTCTTTTTCGCCCTCATTGTTTGGTTTTCTCTGTCCTTTTGGCTGCTTCCTTCCACTGGTTTTCTTTCGCACCTTGGCTCACTACCACCCCCTGTCTTTTTTTATCAGATCGTAAGCCGCCATCACCGCCTGCAGGTGGAACTCAAACCCCGGACCGGCCTTGTCCGGGTGGAACTGCCTCAGGCGCTCGTTGTAGCGCTTTTTGACTTCCTCGTCGCTGGCAGAGCTATCAAGGCCCAGGATGCGATATGGATCGGGACTGGACTGTTGTCCTCCAAAGCCCATAAAACCGGTGCCATAACGTTCAAATGCTTTCTGCTGGGCTTCCTTTAAAAACTGCTCCGGCAGCCTGTTGAGTTCCCGAAGAATCTCCTGCATTTTCTGATTTATTCTTTCAAAATCCTCGTCCAACTCAGCTTCCTTTGCCAAACCTCAGGTACAACCGGCAGGGCCTGTCAGTTAAACCGCAGTCGTGGTAAACCAGGCCGCCCTCTTTCTGTTCAAACTTCCTGGTCGGCTGCATTGTTTTTCCCTTAAACCACAGCGTCTCCAGGGTGAGGCACCCCGGGCAGCAGACGATGAATTCCTCTGCTTGCCATGCCGGCACTACCATTTACCCACCAGTTTAATTGTTCCGTCCAGCTCTGCCTGCTTGAAGGCCGAAGGCAGCGGCACCACCTCCCCGACAATCGAGACACCTACCGACAGGTAGGCCACGTCAACCGCCTCGGTGCATATCAGGGCATTGCTCCGGGCATAGGGCAAATCCTCCGCCCTGAGCCTCCTCAGCCGGCGTTCGACGAAAAGCATCCTGGCCAGCGCAGTCAGGGAGCCGGCCATTATCTTGAGTATCAACAGGTAGTCATACCGGGACCTGCCGTATTCAATAAGCCCCAGCGGGGCCTGCCGTCTCAGCTCTTTCGGGCAATCAACTCGGTAGAGCTCGACATCCTCACCTTTATAGAACGAGAGCAGGCCGACAGCCGTGCCCTTGCCAATAGATTCCAGGATTACCCAGTCCCTGAAACCATGGCTCTTCCAGAGGATGAAGTAGTGGTAGCGGTCCGTTTCCGGGGCAAACAGCCTCCGGTTAAGCCAGGCCAATATTCCTTCACCTTTACATGCGCCTATGTCGCCTGATTGAAGCCCTTCCACTCATTTGCCTCCGAATTTCTCTTTGAGTATTTTTTCGATTTCTTTGTCCACTGCCGAACCAAGGACAATGCCACGGTTGAATCTATCCATCTGGCCCATTCGGTAGCCATGACAGCTGCCTTCAGCCAGCCCGCGCTCATATGCCTTCGTTAAAAGCTTTACCAGTCCTTTACCTGTCATGATGTGTATCATCGGAGCCACCTCCTTGATTCGTGTTCTCTATGCGTACGGCTGTGAATGCCGCCTGCCCCGAACTGCTCCCATAAATCCAATAGCTGGGTAATGAAACCGTCATAACATTGACCGGGAGCCCGGTTCTGGTCCAGCCTGTCCCTGGTAGACAGCCTGATACCTATCGCACTTCTGGTTCTCTTCTCCATCTTCCACCCCTTCGATATTTCCCTTCTCCTCTAGAGCACCCCGGCCTGGTGCAGCCGCCTGTAGTCTTTTGCCAGGCTTTTGATCCAGTCGTTATGAGCACCAATGCACCTGGGGTTCTGGGCCACGTGTGCATAGGTATAAATCCTGTCCAGTTTGCTCATCAGAACCCTGACGGTTTCGTCTTCCGGCGGGTTTGCCTCAAGCCTGGCTACAAAATCGTCCGATGCCATGAATTCGATCACAAGCAAGCCCTTGTCCTTGAGTTCTTTTTGCTTAACTTTTGCCATCTAGCTAGCCCCCTTTAGTCTTTCTAACCCGTCCTTTTCAATAACCGTAGGCACAAACTCCCTCAGCGCCCTGAGCAGCTCATCCACCTTATCCCAGGAAGGCTCGGGCAGGTTGTTTTTATAGTTGTCGGCGCCCACCTCAACTATCTCCGGTTTCAGGTTCTTCAGCCACATCCCCAGCGCCTCTGGATCAAAATCCATAACCGGCTCTATCGAAATAAACCTGCGAGTACAACTGACACGTTGAAGGCCTATATACCGAACCGCAGGTGAAGGCGCCTTGCTGATATCCTCACGGTAAAGGTTGGTCTCCAGTGTGGTGCCCAGGTAGATGTTGTCGGGCAGGTTGGAGAAAATTCCATCGGTGAAAATGCTCGGATTCTTGGACTGAAACAGAAAGCGCGTCTCTTGAAGCTCCTTTGCCCTTTCGAGGATGGCATGGCGCTGGTCCGTGCTGGCAAAGGCAATATCGCCCATGGAGGCCACAAAAACAAATTTTCCGGGTTTAAAAGCTCGGTAAAGCTCGCCGGGGTGAAAGGTGGGTTCGAAACTGCACTTTTTGTACTTGTCAGTATGTGCCAGCCTGGTTTTAACCAGCTGCCGGCTCCAGCAGTAGCTGCACTCGAAACTACAGCCGGTAAACACGTTCCAGGTTTTGGTTATGGTTTTAAACATCCTGCTCATAATTTCACCTCTCCGTCCAGCCTTTTTATTTCTTCCAGCCGTCTCCTAACCCTCTTCGAGTGACACTGGCTTTTCTTGCGACCGCAGGTAAACTTTCCGCTCTGCCACTTGGCATATTTACAAGCGGCGCACACCTGGAGAATCTTGCGCAGCAGCTCATTCTTTTCCACGCTGTTCTCCGATAACCCGGTAAATATATTCCTCGGCATATTTCCAGCCATCACGAAATGAACGGGTCTCTCCAATTAATGCCAAGATTTCTTCGCCGTACCGTGTCTCTATATTGACTGCCAGCCATTCGCGTAAAGAATTTTGAAACGGATCATCCTCCACCTCCTGCTCATACTCATCTACGGCATCGTGTATGAGCTCTTTGATCACATCTGTTAAGCCTTCATGGGCTTCTAGCTCAGTGTAGGTCATTCCTATTTTTGCCACTGTTTACCTCCCTCCCTCAACCGGTACTCAGGCGCATCAATCGTTATCACCTTTGAAAATCTTCCCCGGAGCAATCGGCTGCATATGCGGATGCCGGTTTCGCCCGGAAGCTCAGTTGGCGGCAAATTGCTGGTTACTACCAGGTACATGTCGTTGCTGTAGCGGTGATCTATAAGCTGCATCAATTTCTCCGCCGCCCAACCGGTTGGCTTCTCGGCGCCGAGATCGTCGAGAGCCAGCAAAGGCACATTCATCAACAGGTTCAACAGCCTGTAGTATTCACCTTCCCGGTTGTAACCCGCTCTCAGCTCATCAAGCATCTGAGGCACCAGTACAAACCTGGCCGGCTTTCCCCTGTCCAGCCACCGGTGGCATATCGCCGCCGCCAGGTGAGACTTGCCGGTATCAACCGGCCCCACCAGCGTAAGGATTTTCGTTTCACCTTCTTCTTCGGCAATTTGCCTTGAAGCCTCGTAGGCTTCTTTAAGCGGACCGGAGCTGTCGAAGTGTTCCAGTGTCCAGCCGGTCATACCGGCCGGTAGCTTGCAATAACGAAACTTTCGCTCATAACGCTCCTTCAAAACCCTGTCCCGGGAACACATGCAGGGTACTACCCTGTCAAATTGCAATTTGCCGTTATCGCCAACGGGGTGCACTACGCCGACTCCCTGACAAATCGAGCATGCCTCTATTTCTTCAACTTCTTCCGATTCACCTGATTGGTTTGTTGGGGTCGAAGCTGATTTGTTTTCTTGGTAGTGGTTTGTCCGGGTCAAAATGTCTTTCAGCTTTTCCACCTGTGCCTCCTTTGCTGCGAATGTCCTCATTAACCCAGGTCATGCTTACAAATTCCCCGCCACGCTGAGACACCTTGCTCCTCCAGCAAGCCAATATCTCTTCACGGGTAAAGCCACGGTCTAACATTCGCTTTATAGCTTTTCCTTCTTTGCCGTAATTCGGTATCGGGTCTATGCGTCTATCCGCTGTCATGGCTGAGTTTTCTTCTATCGCGGGTACAGCCTCCCCGCCACACACCAAAAAACTTTTCATTTCGTCTAAAACACCCTTTACCCCTGAGTTGGTTTTGGAGCTGGCACGCTTTTTGCTGCCACCTTTACCGTTAGGTGAAGGTGTACTATCTTTCGTCTCCCCTCTCCCCTCTCCCTCTGTTGGAGTTAATTCGGAGAGAATTCGGAGAGAATTCGGAGTTAATTCATCAGCAGGCAGATCCGATTTATATACCTCCTGTCTTTTTTTGAAATTGATAACTTCAAGACAGTGGTCGTTCCACTTAAGCGATTTAAGGTCTATTAGTTTTGAAATACAGTTTTCCAGGAGTGGTATTTCCTCAGGAGTCAAGCGCAAGGCACTGGCGATGTCTTCCAGAGTCATGGGTTCGGTTTCGGTGAGTAATAATTTGCCGCGCTCCGGTGGTTGTCCGGCAAGAAGTAATATGCCTATCCAGCACCACTTCTCAGCTGCCGAAAGACGGTTCATTTTGGTGTCATTGAGCATCTCAAGCCACAATTTTATCCAGGGTAGGGGTCGCCGCCCTCGGGTCATGCTTTTTCTCCCTTTCCTTTACTCTCCGCCTCCCGCAACCGGCCTAAGAAAAACTGGTAGGCAAGCCATGTCCAGGCGAGGCTGTCGCTTTCAGATGCAACTTCACCGCTCTTTTTTCGCTCTTCCACCAGAAGGCGCCCGGCTTCCATCAGAAGGTCAATGGCCTTGGCGTGTTCCGGGTCGGGCTTGGGCGTCTCCTTTATTACTTGCGATATGAACTCTTCTTGAGAGAAATTAGAAGATTGACATTCTGGTTTGTGTTTCTCGTGCCAGTAACGGCGCAGGAAGTCGCCGGCTAAGTAGATAGTCAACTGATCCTTCACCAAGGAACTGCCGGTTATTCCGAAAGCCTGTTCGACTATTTCCTGGGCTTCAGCAAAAATAGAGATTATGTCGTTTCGCTCAAATTCGTTTATCATTGGATCGGCAACCTCTTTTTTGGAAATTTGTTTTTCTCGGCCAAGTACTTGTCACAGGAATGTCTTAAAATATCGGTGGCATTAACCGGTTGTTTCTTGCCGCTGGGCAACGTCTCCCAGTAGATAGGCTCGCCACAGTAGCG
>PUKW01000029.1 GCA_003550665.1 Paracoccaceae bacterium
TGCATCTCGACGATGACCTACAACGAATACTGGCAGGTCATCGATGCCGGGATCGAGGAAGACCAGCTGATCAACTTTCACTACGAGGATCAGGGCGTCGCGACGCTCGAGGACGGGCTCTGGGTCGAGGCGTCGCGGCTCGAGGACGAGGAGTTCGTTGATGCGATGGCCCGCTTCGTGCGCGCCTCGATGCGCGGCTGGGATTGGGCGGCCGATAACATCGAGGAGGCCGCCGGTATCGTGCTCGCATATGACGAGACCGGCGCGCAGGAGGAGCATCACCAGATCCGCATGATGGACGAGATCGCTGAGCTTCTCGATCGCGAGGAGGGTGGCGTGCTGGATCCCGACGATTACGAGCGTACGGTCGAGACGCTGCTCGCCGGCGGCTCCGATCCGGTGATCACGGAGCATCCGGGCGATGCCGCCTGGACCCACGAGGTCACCGACCACGCCGCCGACTGAGGCACCGCCGCGCCGTCAAGGCGGGGCAAGATTGCGGCGCCGGGCAGTGTGCCCGGCGCCGCAATCTCTTTGGAGCAGTATGATGGTTTTCGCGCGCCCGCCGATCAGGGTGTCGGGGTGGATCTCCGTGCTCTGCGCATGGTCGCGCCAGAAATCGCCGCGGCAAGGTCACCCGACGCGCCTTCGGGCAATGATGTCGGGCCGCCACGCTCCGATGACTGCGCGCGGCGACCCGTGCCAAGCGGTCAGTCGTGCCAGCGCGCGTTGTAGAAGCGCGGCACCTCGTCCGGGGACGGCGTGAAGTCGAGCTCCTGGGTATAGGCATAGGTCAGCGCATAGGTAAACAGCGGCACCGTGTAGGCCTGCTCCGAGATGCGCCCGAGGGCCTCGGTGTAGTTCGCCAGACGCAGGTCCTGATCCATCGTGAAGGCCGCCTCGTCGAGCAGCTCGGTCACGCGCTCGTCGCGCGCGTAGTCGATCTCGTCGCTCGAGAAGAAATGCGAGGCAATCGCGCTGACATCGGCTATCCCGTAGGACCCCCAGGCCTGCTGCCACGCCGACAGCTCGCCCGCATCGCGCCGGTCGGCCAATGCCGAGACCTGAATGTAGTTGAGGTTCGCGGTGATGCCAACGGCGTTGAGGTCGCCGACGATGGCCTCCGCGATCTGGCGGTCCCGGTAGGCGGTGAAGGTGAAGGAGAAGCCATCCTCGTAACCCGCCTCGGCGAGCAGTTCGCGCGCGCGGTCCGGGTCATAATCATAGACCGTCGCCTCGTCATCAACGCAACCGAACTGAACCGGCGCGCAGACCACGTCGATAAGCTCGGAGCCCGGCCCCATCATCGCCTCGCGAATGCCCTCGCGATCGATGGCGTGGTTGATGGCGCGGCGGACATTGACATCCGTGAGCGGGCCTTCGGCTTCATTGCGGCCGGCCGCATCCATCTTTACGAAGGCCACCCGCATCAGCCCGCCGGAGTCGACCTCGATGCCGTCGGCGGCCTCGAGGCGGTCACGCGAATCGGGCGGCACCCGCCAGATCCAGTCGAGATCGCCCGTCATCAGCTCGACGGCCTGGGTGTTGAACTCGCCGAGGCGGCGGAATTCGAGGTTGCCGATCTCGGGCTGGCCCTTGGCGCCGCCAAAATAGTCGTCGAACTTCTCCATCACGATGCGGTCGCCGGCGGTCAGCTCGGTGACGCGGTAGGGCCCGGTGCCGATCGGCTCGCGCGACATGCCGTCGGGGCCGACCTCGTCGTAATATTCCTCCGGGTAGATCGGCACCATGTTGGCAAGGTAGTCGAAGATCGGCGGGAACGGGGCGCTCAGATGCACGCGCACGGCGTAATCGTCGATCTTCTCCGCGCCCTCGAGGAAGAAGATGTCGCGCGGCAGGGCATCGGACGTGATGTATTCGATGGTGAAGACGACATCGTCGGCGGTCATCTTCTCGCCATTGTGGAAATACACGTCGTCGCGCAGCTGGAACTCGATCGTGGTGTCGTCGATCACCTCCCAGGAGGTGGCGAGATGCGGCTCGGCCTCACCGGTTTCCGGGTTCGGATAGAGCAGCGTGTCCCAGATGTGGAAGGACAGCACGATGCCTTCGCGCACGGTGTGCTGGTAGTAGTCGATGCTGGAGGGCAGGCTGTCGGAGGCCCAGCGCAGCGTGTCGTCCTCCGGGCCGGCCTTGGCAATGCCGCCGGAAGCGGCCAGCGCCGCCGCCATGCAGCTCGCTCCGATCGTGGAACGCACCATGTGAATCTCCCTGTTGTCATATTGCGTCAAAGACGGCGTCGCGCCGATCGGGCGCGCCATCCTGAAACAGGAGTTCCACATTTTCCGCACTGCCACAAGCGCGCGGCAAAGGGTTTTTTTGCGCTTCACCGGCGCCGCGCGGCCGCGCGGCGCGACAATTAACGGCGTTTCGGTGAATGCATCGCAGGTTGTGCGGCGGATCAATGATTCGCGCGAACGGATCTCCGGCGCAGGCCGATCAGTCGCGCACGGGCCGAAGCCAGATCACGATCACCGCGACCGCGAAGAGCGCGACGAAGATCGTCGTGGCTGACGCCATCCCGACCCATTCCGTCACCACAGCGATCGCGAAGGCCAGCACCGAGGTCGAGGCCGTGTTGGCCAGCATCCAGATCGACATCACGCGGCCGCGGTACTCATCCTCCAGCCGCGCTTGAAGGCCGATCTGCAATGAGACCCCCACGAAGGTCGCGGCAAAGCCGATCAGCGTCGCGCACAGGAGCGCCCATTCGAATCCGGGCGCATGCACCATCCCGAGCGTGCCCGCGAACCCGGCCGCGATCACGCCAAAGCGCAGCGGACGATTGCGCACCAGCCGGTTGCCCGAGAGGACCTGAAATATCGCCGCCACTAGCGCGCCGCCGCCGAACGCCGAGGTCAGCAGGCCGAGCCCGGCCGCTCCCTGGCCGAAGAGCCCGTCGGCCACCAGCGCGAGGATCTCCGCCACCCCGCGCATCAGCCCCAGCGCCGCCACCGCCAGCAGCATCGACCGCCGTAGCGGCCAGCGCGACCAGACCACCGCGAAGCCCTGTCTCAGATCGGCGAGCAGCTTTCCGTGAGCGCTGTGATCGCCCTCGCGCGGGCGCAGTGTCGGCGCGATGACGACGTTCGGGATGGCGAGCGCCACACCGAGGCAGGCGGCGGGGAACGTCCCGGCCCCGGCGATGATCGCGCCTCCCAGCGCAGGCGCGAGCAGGCGGCCGATGTTGAAGTTGAGCGCATCGAGCGACACCACCGAGCCGATCGCCACGCGCTCGACAAGCCGCGGGCCGAGCGATTGGCGCACCGGGTGATAGGCCGACATCACGATACCGAAAACCAGCGCGACCCCGAGAAGAAGCGCCGGATCCAACGCCCCGAAACCGAGCAGCCCCGCAAGCAGCACCGGCACCGCCAGAAGCGCCAGCGACACGCGTCGGAACGCGCGCTGCGTCGGCATCCGGTCGATCACCGCGCCGAAAACCGGCCCGCAAACCGCCACCGGCAGCAGGCTCGCCGCCGCCACGATCCCTACGAAAGTCGGCGATCCGGTCAGGTCCCAGGCGAGCCATGCCATCAGCACGCGCGAGATCCAGCCGCCATTCGTCCCGCAGACCGCGCCCATATAATAGCGCCGAAAGGCCGGATACGCCAAGGCGCGTGCGCTCGCAGCGGGGCGGGGTTCTGGCGTGGCGGTCATCGCGCCGTTAGACGCGAGCCGCGCGCGATCCGCAAGCCGTCGCTTGCGTCAGGACCCTGATATGCGGGCAAGAACCGCGACGAAGAAGCCGTCACCCCCGTCGAGCGGCGTGAAGCTGCGGCGCCGGACGAGCCCCCAGCGCGGGTCGCGGGCGCGGACGGCATCGATCTGCGCCTCGTTCTCATCGTGCAGGAGCGAACAGGTCACATAGACCAGATATCCGTCCGGGGCGACCAGCTCGGCGGCGGTGTCGAGGATCGCGGCCTGCTCGCGGCATAGCTCGGCGAGCCTGTCGGGCGTGAGCGCCCATTTCGCCGCCGGGCTTCGCCGCCAGCTGCCGCTGCCGGAGCAGGGGGCGTCCACGAGGACAAGGGCATACGGTCCGCGCGCCGCGAGGGAGTCCGCAGCCAGGATTTCGACCTCGGCGCCGGCGCGGGCCGCGCGCGCGGGCAGGTCGCGCATGCGCGCCGGATTCGCGTCATGGGCGCGGATCGGCCGGTTCAGCCGGGCTGCAAGCGCAAGTGCCTTGCCGCCGCCGCCGGCGCAGAAATCGAGGATCGGACCGTCTGGCGGCGTGGGCAGCGCCGCGATCACCGCCTGCGAGGCGGCGTCCTGCAATTCGACGATGCCCTGCGCGAAGGCCGCGCTCCCCCGGACCCGGCGCGCGTTCAGCGTCACCTCGAGCGCCGTGTCACAAAGCGAACCCGGGCGCGTGGCGATCCCCTCATCGGCGAGCGCCGCTTGCGCCGTCTCGCGCGGCGCGCGCAGCAGGTTGACGCGCAGGAACACCGGCGCGCGCTGGCGCAGCCGCGCCATGACCGGGGCGAAATCGTCGCCGAGGCTGGCGCGCAGCCGCGGGATCAACCAGTCAGGGCAATCGAGCGTCTCGATCTCGGTCAGATCCGGCGCGCCGGCAAGATGCGCGTGCTCGGCCTCGGTCAGCGGGGCGGGGGCGTGGCGTTCGCCGGTGAAGATCGCCTCGATGGAGGATCCCTGCGCCCGCAGCGCGCCGATCATCAGACCGCGCCCGTCCTGCGCACCGCCGAGCGCGGCGAAGGATCTGCGGCAGCGCAGCGCGTCGAAGACATGATCGCGCACGGCCGCGCGGTCACCCGATCCCGCGAAGCGGCTGCGGCGGGCCCAGCCTGTGAGCGCTTTCTCGGCGGGCGTGCCGGCGCCGATGGCATCGAGTATTTCGATGGCGGCACTCACCCGCGCGGCCGGCGTCATGGCACGGGGCGGGCGAAGCGGGGCAAGACAGGCGGCATGGGGCGCTCGCGGACAGGATGCAGGTCGCTGCTTTCGGTCGGAAAGCGCGACCCCGGAGCCATCGCATACGGCGCCGTGCTCGGCAACCCGGCCGCCAGCATTACTGGGGTTGACAGGCGCAAAGCCCGCATGTGCAGCAATTCCCGAGCGTTGCGACCTTACGTCACCACTTGCAAAGACGCCGCAGGCGCGCCACATTGCCTTATCGGCAGAAAATTGCCGAGCAAGAAATTGCCAACGGAGGTATCCATGGGTTTCATCGACACGATCAAGAACTATGAGCCGACCATTCCGGCGATGGTCTGGACCGCGGTGGGGGCGAGTGCGCTCACCATGGCGGCGGGCTTCTTCGGCCTCGGCTGGGTCACCGGCGGGACCGCGGAAGACATGGCGAATGAGGCCCGCAACCAGGGCCATGCCGAGCTGGCCGCGGCGATCTGCGAGGAGAATTTCCGCAGCTATCCCGCCGCGCTCGAGCAGCACCAGCAGATCTCGGAAATGAGCGGGTTCCGCCAGCGCCAGTTCGTCGAGGGTCAGCCCTGGGCTCTGATGCCGGGGGCGGAGTCGGTCGGCCGCGATGTCGCGCAGCTCTGTGCCGCGCGGATCGTTGGCATGAGCGCCGAGGATCTGCCCGCGCAGGTGACCGAAGAGACGATCGAGCAGCCCGAGGTCGACGCGGGCTGACCGCAGGCAACCGTGCCGCGCCGGGTTCCGGCGCGGCCAGGGCGCTTCAGTCTTCCATCGCCTCGAGCTCGTCGATCATGCGCTCGATCATGCCGAGCCCCTTTTGCCAGAAGGCCGGGTCGGACGCGTCGAGCCCGAACGGGGCGAGCAGCTCGCGGTGATGCTTGGAGCCGCCGGCTTCGAGCATCTCGAAATACTTGCCCTCGAACTCCGCGCCGCTCTCCTCGTAGACGGCGTAGAGCGCGTTCACGAGCCCGTCGCCGAAGGCATAGGCATAGACATAGAACGGCGCGTGCACGAAATGCGGGATATAGGCCCAGAAGCTCTCGTAGCCGTCCATGAACTCGAAGACGGGGCCGAGCGACTCGGCCTGCACGCTCATCCACAGCGCGTTGATGTCCTCGGGGGTCAGCTCGCCCTCGGCGCGTGCGGCGTGCAGCTTGCACTCGAAATCGTAGAAGGCGATCTGGCGCACGACGGTGTTGATCATGTCCTCGACCTTGCCGGCGAGCAGGGTCTTGCGCTCGGCGTCGGTGCCCGCGCGCGCCAGCAGGCTGCGGAAGGTCAGCATCTCGCCGAACACGCTCGCCGTCTCCGCCAGCGTCAGCGGCGTCGATGACAGAAGCTCGCCCTGACCGGCCGCAAGGCGCTGATGGACCCCGTGGCCGAGCTCATGCGCGAGCGTCATCACGTCGCGCGGTTTGCCGAGATAATTGAGCAGGATATAGGGATGCGCGTCGGTGACGGTGGGGTGCGCGAAGGCGCCGGGGGACTTGCCCGGCTTGACGCCCGCATCGATCCAGCCGCGGTCAAAAAAAGGCTCGGCCAGCTCGGCAAGGCGCGGCGAGAATCCGGAATAGGCGTCGCTGACGATGCGCCGCGCGCTGTCCCAGTCATAGGATTTCTGCGGCTCGAAGGGCAGGGGGGCGTTGCGGTCCCAGACCTGCAACGTCTCGAGCCCCATCCAGCGCGCCTTGAGCTTGTAGTAGCGATGCGACAGCCGCGGATAGGCGTCCACGACCGCGTCGCGCAGCGCTTGCACGACCTCGGGCTCGACATGGTTTGCGAGATGGCGTCCGGTCTGCGGCGTGGGCATGCCGCGCCAGCGATCCTCGATCGCCTTCTCCTTGGCCAGCGTGTTGTGCACGCGCGAAAACAGCCGGATATTCTCGCCGAACTTGTGCGCGAGCGCCCGCGCGGCCGCCTCGCGGCGGGTGCGGTCATGATCGGTCAGCAGGTTGAGCGTGGATTCGATCGCGAGGTCCTCACCCTGCACCTCGAAGCTCATCCCCGCCAGCGTCTCGTCAAAGAGCCGGTTCCACGCCGCCGCGCCCACGGTGGACTGGTCGTGCAGGAATTTCTCGAGCTCGTCGGAGAGCTGGTAGGGGCGCATCGCGCGCAGGCGGTCGAACCAGGGCCGGTAGCGCGCGAGCTCGGCATCGGCGGCAAAGAGCGCGTCGAGCGCCGCCTCCTCGATCCGGTTGAGCTCGAGCGAGAAGAACACGAGCGGCGTGGTGTCGTCGGTCACCCGGTCCTGGGTGTCGGCGAGGAACTTGCCGCGCGCGGGGTCAGTGGTCGCCTGCTGATAGCGCAGCCCGGCATAGGACATCAGCCGCCCCGCGACCTGCTCGATGCGCTCATAGCGGCGCACGCAGCCGAGCATCGCGGCCGCGTCGAGCCCGCTGAGCCGGCCCTCGTATTCGGCGGCGAAGGCCTTGCACTCCTCGCGCAGCCAGTCGAGATCGCGCGCGACCTCGGGTGCGTCGGGCGCGGTGTAGAGATCGCTCAGATCCCATTCCGGAAGATCGCCGAAGCCGCCGGCGCCGGTCTCGTCCTCGCGAAGTCGTAGGGGGGTGGATTGCATGTGAGCCTCCTGCGTATCGGCGTGGACATAGGGCGCATGGCGGGGGCGGGGCAAGGTCAGATCAGCAGCGTGATCCCCATCATCGCCGCAAAGGCGAGCGTGGCGACCGCGGCGGTGGTCTGCGGGCGCGCGCTGCGGTTGGCCTCGGGCAGAAGCTCGGCGAGCACCATCCACAGCATCGCCCCCGCCGCGAGCCCCAGCCCGAAGGGCAGCCACGGCTCGAAGGCGAGCACGAACAGAAACGCCGGCACCGCGAGAAGCGGCTGCGGCA
This sequence comes from Paracoccaceae bacterium, assembly GCA_003550665.1. Lineage (GTDB taxonomy): Bacteria > Pseudomonadota > Alphaproteobacteria > Rhodobacterales > Rhodobacteraceae > Alkalilacustris. The sequence continues at coordinate 7,770 of PUKW01000029.1, forward strand.
GGCTCGAGAAGATGCTCCACATCGCCGCGCTGAACACCGAGGCGCCGCGCGGCACCATGATCAGCGCGATGGCAAGCCCCTCGGGGACATTGTGCAGCGCGATGGCGATGGTGATGAAATCGCCCAGCTCGCGCCCGCCGCCATAGGCCACCCCCACGCCGATGCCCTCGGCGAAGGAATGGATCGTCATCACCCCGACGATGAGCACGATCTTCGCGGCATCCGCGCCCTTCGCATTGGCGATGGACAGCTCGCCGGTGCCGTCGAGCCAGCGCTTGGCGAGCATGATCGCGCCGAGCCCGGCGACGATGCCGATGAGGGTGCGCCCGGCGCTGAATTCGTAGCCCTCCTGCACGAGGCTCACGCTCGCCGCGATCATCAGCCCCGCCGCGACAGCATTGCCCGTCGCCTGCCAGCTTCCCTCGCGCACCTTCGCCGCCAGAAGCGGCAGCGCGCCGAACCCCGTGGCGAGCGCGGTGATCATGGCCGCGACGAAGACGAGCAGGACGGTGGGATCGCTCACGGCCGGGCCTCCGATCGATGCGCCGACGCCGGAATCATGCGATGGAAGCTCAAGCCATCCGGCGCAGTGGCGGTGTGACCGCAGCCGCGAAGGCCCAGCCGACGATGAAGCCGCCCAGATGCGCCTCCCAGGCCAGAAGTCCGGAAAGCGCAAGCCAAAGGATCACATTGAGCAGGGCAAGCCCGATGAGCTGGCGCACAAGCGGCCCCATCGGCGCGCCCATAGCGCGGCGATGCTGCCAGTCCCAGTATTTCCATGCGCCGATGAGCCCGAACACCGCCCCCGAGGCGCCGACCATCGGGCTCGTGCTTGTGGCGATGAGGGCATAGGCCGCGCCGCCGCCGATCGCGCTGAAGACATAGAGCTGCAGGAACCCCCACTGCCCGAGCCGCACCACCGCGATGCCCCCGAGCGCAAGCACCACCACCATGTTGGCCACGAGATGCATCAGCCCGCCATGCAGGAGCGCATAGGTGACGAACATGATCTCGCGCTGCCCGGTATAGACCGGCTGCCAGCCATGGAAGATCCCGTTCCAGAACGCGCCATACATCATCGCGACGTTGCGCAGATTGCCCATGCCGAACAGGCCGCCCCCGGTGAGCGTGAGCACGATCTCGGGCAGCGCGGTGATCCCGACCAGCCAGAGCAGGACGGGGGCGTTGGGGCGCGTGGGTTCGGCCCCGGCAAAACGGGTATTGCTCATGGCACTGACATGCCGCGCCCAGCCCCCGCGATCAAGAGCGCAATCGGGGCGGCCTTATTCGCGCCTGCGCCACAATGCGAACAATCGCGTGAGCATCATCACGATGAGCGCGGCCGCCATCGCCGTGACCAGCGGCGCGTCGAAGCGTGCCACGCTCCAGGCATGGATGAGCGCCAGCACAGCGGCCGGCCAGGTCAGCAGATGCAGCCATTTCCAGCGGCGCAGCGTCATCACCCGCTGCGCGGCGTTGAAGGAGGTCAACGCCAGCGGCGTCATCAGCACCAGCGCCGCGAGGCCGAGCTGGACATGGCGCATCTCCCTGATTTCCATTAGTATGAATTCGATCATGCCCGCCTGATCGAACCA
>PUKW01000217.1 GCA_003550665.1 Paracoccaceae bacterium
GTCGTCTCGTCGCGCTCGCTCATCCGCCACCTGTCCGCATGCGGGCTTTTCCTTCGCCTTTGGCACTCCTTATAGGGCGCGAGGGGGGCGATACAATCCGGCCCCGCGGAATGGGAGCGCTGCGTGCCCGAATTGCCCGAAGTCGAGACGGTTCGCCGCGGCCTCGCCCCTGTGATGGAGGGGCAGGTGATCGCGCATGCGGATGTGCGCCGGCCGGATCTGCGCTGGCCGTTGCCGGCCGACATGGCCGCGCGGCTGACCGGCGCGCGGATCGACCGGCTGGGCCGGCGGTCGAAATACCTGCTCGCGGATCTGTCGACGGGCGAGACGCTGATCGTGCATCTGGGGATGTCGGGGCGGATGCTGGTCTCGGGGGTGCGGCTGGGCACCTTCGTGCAGGATCACCCGCCGGTGCAGGCGCATGACCATGTCGTCCTCGAGATGGGGGACGGCGCGCGGGTGACCTTCAACGATGCGCGCCGCTTCGGGGCGATGGACCTCGTGGCGACCGCGGCGCTCGACGCGCACTGGCTGTTGCGCGATATCGGGCCCGAGCCGCTCGGCAATGCATTCCACGAGGACTATCTCGTCGCGCGGCTGAAGGGGCGGCGGATGCCTGCGAAGGCGGCGCTGCTGGATCAGCGGATCGTGGCGGGGCTGGGCAATATCTATGTCTGCGAGGCGCTGCACCGTGCCGGGATCGATCCGCGCCGCCAGGCCGGGCGCATCGCGGCGCGGCGCGTGGCGGGGCTCGTGCCGGTGATCCGCGCGGTGCTCGGGGAGGCGATCGCGGCGGGCGGCTCGAGCCTGCGCGACTACCGCCAGAGCGACGGTGCGCTGGGCTATTTCCAGCACGGGTTCCGGGTCTACGGGCGCGAGGGGGGCCCCTGCCCGACGCCGGGTTGCGCCGGGACGGTGCGCCGGACCGTGCAGTCCGCGCGCTCGACCTTCCACTGCCCGCGCTGCCAGAGATGACTTGATCGCGCGTTGTGGGCTGATACAGGAGCGCCACTGAACTCACGGGAGTGGCTTTCATGGCCTATGATACGCTGATCGTCGAAGTGTCGGACCACGTCGCGCTGATCAAGCTGAACCGGCCCGACGCGCTCAACGCGCTCAACAGCACGCTGTTGTCCGAGCTTGCCACGGCGCTGACCGAGGCGCAGGCCAACGAGAAGGTGCGCTGCATCGTCCTGACGGGCTCGGAAAAGGCCTTCGCCGCCGGCGCCGACGTCAAGGAGATGTCCTCGAAATCCTTCGTGGACGCCTTCGGTGCCGATCTCTTCACCCCCGAGACCGAGGCGATCGGCCGGGTGCGCAAGCCGATCATCGCGGCGGTGTCGGGCTATGCGCTCGGCGGGGGCTGCGAGCTCGCGATGATGTGCGATTTCATCATCGCGTCCGATACCGCGAAGTTCGGCCAGCCCGAGGTCAATCTCGGCATCGTCGCCGGGCTCGGCGGCACGCAGCGCCTCACCCGGCTCGTGGGCAAGTCCAAGGCGATGGACATGAACCTCACCGGCCGGTTCATGGATGCCGAGGAGGCCGACCGCGCCGGCCTCGTCAGCCGCGTGGTGCCTGCCAAGAAGCTGATGGACACCGCGATGGAGGCCGCCCGGGCGATCGCCGAGAAATCGGCCATCACCACCATGGCGATCAAGGAGTCGGTCAATCGCGCCGAGGAGACGACGCTGCGCGAGGGGCTGCTGTTCGAGCGGCGGCTGTTTCACGCGATGTTCGCGACCGAGGATCAGGCCGAGGGCATGGGCGCCTTCATCGAAAAGCGCGAGGCGCAGTTCCGCGATCGCTGAGTCGCCGGGCGCTGCGGGAAAAACGATCGCGGGCCGTTGACTTGCCCGCGACTCGCCCATAAAGACACGAGCCTATCAATCCACGCACGGAAAACCGGAAGTCGAGTATCATGGCCAACACGCCACAGACCAAGAAGCGCGCGCGCCAGAACGTCAAGCGCTACGCCGTGAACAAGGCGCGTCGGTCGCGGATCCGCACCTATATCCGCAATGTCGAGAAGGCCATCGCCTCGGGTGATGCGGGCACGGCGCGCACCGCGCTGCAGAGCGCGCAGCCCGAAATCGCGCGCGGTGTGACCAAGGGCGTGCTGCACAAGAACACCGCGTCGCGCAAGATCTCGCGGCTGGCGCAGCGTGTGAAGGCGCTGGGCGCCTGAGAGGCGAGTCCGCCAGCGGCGGCAAGCGGATAAGTTGATGAAAGGGCGCGCAAATCTGCGCGCCCTTTTACGCTGTGCGTTACACAACTTCAGGTTGTGACAAAAAATCAACGCCTTGCCGGATTCGGCGCGGTCGATCACGAGTCAAGGCGCAAGTTCAGTTGCGCGCGCCGAAGCCCACTTGCTACTTTCACTGCAAGACGACTCACGATGCCTGGGGGAATGCAGGAGTCGGGTTCGTCGGGCGGGCCCCTGCCACGGTCCCGTCTGGCGGTGTCAGCCATGCATGGCCAGCGGCCATGTTGCACACTGCGAATGTGCTGACGATCGGACTGCTCGCGCGGCCGATGCCGACCGCAACTTGCTGTATTCCCGCACCACCCCGAGCTGCAGAGGCGGCTCTCCCGGCCCGGCGCGCCGCCCTGAGGGCGTGCGCTGATGATTTGCGCCCGTTTCGGGCGTCCGAAGGGTGTCGTGATCGCGCGGTGACGAGGGATGGCGCAACGAATGTTGAACAAGAGTACCGACAGTGATGGCGAGGCGGGCGCGGGCGACATGAAGCAAAGCTGGGGGGGGGTGCGCGACAGGCTGCGCCAGAGTATCGGAGAGAACAACTTCGCGACCTGGATCGAGCCGCTCGAGTTGATCGGTCTCGAGGACGGGATCGCCCGCTTTGCCGCGCCCACGACCTTCATCGGCGACTGGGTGTCGCGCAACTATGCGGAAGCGATCCGGCGCGAATTCGCCCGCATCGGCGTCGAGGTCGACCGGGTCGATTTTTCCGTCTCGCGCCGCCGCCCGGCCGCGGCGACCGCCGCCCCGGCGCGGCCCATCCAGTCCCCGGCGCGGGGGCATGACCTTCCGGGCGCACCGCTCGACCCGCGCTTCACCTTCGACAGTTTTGTCGTCGGCAAGCCCAACGAACTCGCCCATGCCGCCGCGTGTCGCGTCGGCGAGGGCGCCGATGTGAGCTTCAACCCGCTGTTTCTCTATGGCGGCGTCGGGCTGGGCAAGACGCATCTGATGCACGCCATCGCATGGCAGCTGCAACGCGAGGGCCCCGCGCTGCGCGTGCTCTACCTGTCGGCCGAGCAGTTCATGTATCGCTTCGTGCAGGCGTTGCGGGAAAAGAAGATCATGAGCTTCAAGGAGCTGTTTCGCTCCGTGGATGTGCTCATGGTCGATGACGTGCAGTTCATCTCGGGCAAGGATTCCACCCAGGACGAGTTCTTTCACACCTTTAACGCGCTCGTGGACCAGAACAAGCAGATCGTGATCTCCGCCGACCGTGCCCCCGGCGAGATCAAGGATCTCGAGGACCGCATCAAGTCGCGGCTGCAATGCGGGCTCGTCGTCGACCTGCACCCGACGGATTACGAGCTGCGCCTCGGCATCCTGCAGCAGAAGGCCGAGGCCCAGATGCAGGGCAATGACGGCGTGGTGATCGCGTCGGGGGTGCTCGAATTCCTCGCCCACCGGATCAGCACCAATGTGCGCGTGCTCGAAGGGGCACTCACACGGCTGTTCGCCTTTGCGTCGCTTGTCGGCCGCGAGATCACGCTCGATCTGGCGCAGGACTGCCTCGCCGACATCCTGCGCGCCTCAGACCGCAGCGTCACCATCGAGGAGATCCAGCGCAAGGTCTCGGAGCATTTCAACATCCGCCTGTCCGACATGATCGGCCCCAAGCGCATGCGCACCATCGCGCGACCGCGCCAGATCGCGATGTATCTGTCCAAGGAGCTGACCGCGCGGTCGCTGCCCGAAATCGGGCGGCGCTTCGGCGGGCGCGATCACACCACGATCATGCACGGTGTGCGCAAGGTCGAGGAGCTGCGCGCCTCGGACCCGCAGATCGCCGAGGATCTCGACCTCTTGCGCCGGCTCCTGTCGAGCTGATCGCCGCGCGCCTTGTCGCAAAAACCGCTTGAGATGCGGGGCTGTATCACTAGTGTCGGCCTCCCGCCGCAGCTTGAGGGATGGAAAGCATGAAGATCAGCATCGAACGCGGCGCCCTGCTCAAGGCCGTAGCCCAGGCGCAATCCGTGGTGGAGCGTCGCAACACCATCCCGATCCTCGCCAATGTCCTGATCGAAGCGGACGCCGAGTCCGTCACCCTGCGCGCCACCGATCTCGACATCGAGGTGATCGACAGCGTCCCCGCCCAGATCGAGCGCGCGGGTGCGACGACGGTTGCCGCGGTGCTCTTGCACGAGATCGTGCGCAAGCTGCCTGACGGCGCGCTCGTCGAGCTCGAGGATGACGGGGCGTCGGGGCGCATGACGGTGCGCGCGGGGCGCTCGAACTTCTCGCTCACGACGCTGCCGCGGGAGGATTTTCCGGTGATGGCCTCGCCGGATTACACGACGCATTTCGCCGCGTCCGCCGGCGTGCTGCGCCGGCTGTTCGAGAAGACGCGCTTCGCGATCTCCACCGAGGAAACGCGCTATTATCTCAACGGCGTCTACATGCATCTCGCGGATGGGCCCGAGGGGCGGGTGCTGCGCTGCGTGGCCACGGACGGGCACCGGCTCGCCCAGGTCGATGCGCCGATTCCGGAGGGCGCGGAGGGCATGCCCGGCGTGATCGTGCCGCGCAAGACGGTGGGCGAGCTGCGCAAGCTGCTCGAACAGGACGATGTCGAGATCGCGGTGTCGGTCTCGGAGACCAAGCTGCGCTTCGCCACCCCGGAGATCACCCTGACCTCCAAGGTCATCGACGGCACCTTCCCCGACTATACGCGCGTCATCCCGACGGCCAACACGCGCCGGCTCGAGCTCGATGCGGGCGAGTTCGCGCGCGCGGTGGACCGGGTGGCGACGGTGTCCTCGGAGCGCTCGCGCGCGGTGAAGATGGCGCTCGACGAGGACCGGCTGGTGCTGTCGGTCAACGCCCCCGACAGCGGCGCGGCCGAGGAGGAGCTCGCCGTGGCGTATGGCGACGAGCCGCTCGAGATCGGCTTCAACGCGAAATACCTGCAGGAGATTGCGGGGCAGGTGGATCGCGAGAATGCCGTGTTCCTGTTCAACGGATCGGGCGATCCGACCCTGATGCGCGAGGGTGACGACACCTCGGCGGTCTATGTCGTGATGCCGATGCGGGTTTGATCGCGGTCCGATGGCCGCGATCGAGGCGCTGACGCTGTCGCATTTTCGCTCGCACCGCCATGCATCGCTCGAGCTCGACGCGCGGCCGGTGGTGCTGGTGGGGCCGAACGGGGCGGGCAAGACCAATGTGCTCGAGGCGGTGTCGCTGCTGTCGCCGGGGCGCGGGCTGCGCCGGGCGACGCCAGAGATGATGGCGCGCCAGCCCGAGGCCGTGGGCTGGAAGATCACCGCACGGATCGCCGCCACGCACCGCCACGAGATCGAGACCTGGGCCGAGCCGGGCAGCCCGCGCGCCCTGCGCATCGACGCCAAGCCCGCCCCTCAGGCTGCGCTCGGGCGCATCGCGCGGATGCTGTGGCTCACCCCCGCGATGGACCGGCTCTGGACCGAGGCCGCCGAGGGCCGGCGGCGCTTTCTCGACCGCATGGTGCTGAGCTTCGATCCCGGCCACGGGGAGGCGGTGCTCGGCTTTGAGAAGGCGATGCGCGAGCGCAACCGGCTGTTGCGCGACGGTATCGATGACCCCGCCTGGCACGCCGCGCTCGAGGCGCAGATGGCGCGCGCGGGGGCCCGGATCGCCGCAAGCCGCCGCGCCGCGCTCGCGCGCATCGACGCCGCGCAGGACGGCGCGCAGACGGCGTTCCCCGCCGCCACACTCGGCCTCGCGGGCCCCGATGACACCGCCCCGCCGGAATCCGAGCCTGATCTCGCCGCCGCGCTCGGGGCCGGGCGCGCCCGTGACATGGCCGCGGGGCGCACACTGACGGGGCCGCACCGCGCCGACCTGACCGCGCGCTACGCCGCCAAGGGCCTGCCCGCGGCGCAATGCTCGACCGGCGAGCAGAAGGCACTGCTGGTTTCGCTCGTGCTCGCCAATGCCCGCGCGCTGAAGGCCGATACGGGGGCCGCGCCGATCCTGCTGCTCGACGAGGTCGCCGCGCATCTCGACGCGGACCGCCGCGCGGCGCTTTATGACGAACTCCTTGCGCTCGGAGCGCAGGCCTTGCTGACCGGCACCGATCCGGCGCTCTTCGCGCCGCTCGCGGAGCGTGCCCGCCTGCTCGGCGTGACGGAGACTGGCGGCGCGTCGCGGATCGGCGCGCTGTCCGCTCACTGAACCCCAAATCTTGTGTCCGGCGCGTGACATCCCCCCCATGAGCGCCTATAAGACGGGCAGCAATCCGAGGATGCGACCAAATGGACGACAGAGTGCAGCAGCCGGACGACTACGGCGCCGATTCCATCAAGGTTCTCAAGGGGCTCGACGCCGTCCGCAAGCGCCCGGGGATGTATATCGGCGACACCGATGACGGCTCGGGCCTGCATCACATGGTCTACGAGGTCGTCGATAACGGCATCGACGAGGCGCTCGCCGGGCATGCCGATCATGTGCGCGTGAAGATCCACGCCGACTCGAGCGTCTCGGTGGTCGATAACGGCCGCGGCGTGCCGGTCGAGATGCACACCGAGGAAGGCGTGAGCGCGGCCGAGGTCATCATGACCCAGCTCCATGCCGGCGGCAAGTTCGACCAGAATTCCTACAAGGTTTCGGGCGGTTTGCACGGGGTCGGCGTGTCGGTGGTGAACGCGCTGTCGGAGTGGCTCGAGCTGCGCATCTGGCGCGACGGGCGCGAGTATTACGTCCGCTTCGAGAAGGGCGAGACGGTCGAGCCGCTGCGCGAGATGGGCGACGCGCAGGGCCAGCAGGGCACCGAGGTGCGCTTTCTCGCCTCGCTCGAGACCTTCTCCAATCTCGAATTCAATTTCCGCACCCTCGAGAACCGGCTGCGCGAGCTCGCCTTTCTCAATTCGGGTGTGCGCATCATCCTCGAGGATGAGCGACCCGCCGAGCCGCTGCGCAGCGAGATGTTCTACGAAGGCGGGGTGCGCGAATTCGTCCGCTATCTCGACCGCTCCAAGACCGCGGTGATGTCCGATCCGATCTTCATCACCGGCGAGCGCGACGGCATCGGCATCGAGGTCGCGATGTGGTGGAATGACAGCTACCACGAGACGGTGCTGCCCTTCACCAACAACATCCCCCAGCGCGACGGCGGCTCCCACATGGCCGGTTTTCGCGGCGCGCTCACCCGCACCATCAACGCCTACGCCCAGTCGAGCGGGATCGCCAAGAAGGAAAAGGTCACCTTCACCGGCGACGACGCGCGCGAGGGGTTGACCTGCGTGCTCTCCGTGAAGGTGCCTGACCCGAAATTCTCCAGCCAGACCAAGGACAAGCTCGTCTCCTCCGAGGTGCGGCCCGCGGTCGAGGGAATGGTCGGCGAGAAGCTCGCGGAGTGGTTCGAGGAAACCCCCGCCGAAGCGCGCCAGATCGTGGGCAAGATCATCGAGGCGGCGCAGGCGCGCGAGGCGGCGCGCAAGGCGCGCGAGCTCACGCGGCGCAAATCCGCGATGGATGTCGCCAACCTGCCCGGCAAACTTGCCGACTGCCAGGAGAAGGACCCGGCGCGGTCCGAACTCTTCATCGTGGAGGGCGACTCGGCGGGCGGCTCGGCCAAGCAGGGCCGCGCGCGTCACGATCAGGCGGTGCTGCCGCTGCGCGGCAAGATCCTCAACGTGGAGCGCGCGCGCTTCGACCGGATGCTCACCAGCCAGGAGATCGGCACGCTGATCACCGCGCTCGGCACCGGGATCGGCCGCGACGAGTTCGACCTCTCGAAACTGCGGTACCACAAGATCATCATCATGACGGACGCCGATGTGGACGGCGCCCATATCCGCACGCTGCTCTTGACCTTCTTCTTTCGGCAGATGCCCGAGCTCATCGAGCACGGCCATCTCTATATCGCCGAGCCGCCGCTCTACAAGGTGATGCGCGGCAAGTCGGAGGTCTACCTGAAGGATCACGCGGCCCTCGAGACCTACCTGATCGAGCAGGGCGTGGAGGGCGCGGCGCTGCGTCTCGACACGGGCGAGGAAATCGCCGGGCCCGACCTCGCGCGGGTCGTGGAGCAGGCGCGGCAGGTCAGGCGCAGCCTCCACGCCTTTCCGATGCACTACCCTGCGACCGTGCTCGAACAGGCCGCGATTGCCGGGGCGCTCGCGGCGGAGATGCTCGATGCGGATCCGCAGGCGGTGGCCGACCGCGTGGCCGAGCGGCTCGACCTGATCGCGCCGGAATACGAGCGCGGCTGGGAAGGCGCGCCGACCAGCGATGGCGGTCTGCGTTTCGCGCGCACGCTGCGCGGCGTCGAGGAGGTCCGCATGCTCGATGCGCAGGTGCTGCGCTCGGGCGAGGCGCGACGTCTCGCCGGGCACACCGAGACCCTCCAGGAGATCTATGCCCGGCCCGCGCGGCTCGTGCGCAAGGACCGCGATCAGCTGGTGCACGGCCCCACCGAGCTTCTCGATGCAATCCTCAAGGAAGGCGAGAAGGGACTGTCGCTGCAGCGCTATAAGGGTCTGGGCGAGATGAACCCCGACCAGCTCTGGGAGACGACGCTCGACCCCGAGGCGCGCACGCTGCTGCAGGTGCGGGTCGAGGACCTGGCCGAGGCCGAGGATCTCTTCACCAAGCTCATGGGCGACCTCGTCGAGCCGCGCCGCGCCTTCATCCAGAACAATGCCCTCAGCGTCGAGAATCTCGACGCCTGAGTGCTCGCGGCGACGGTTTCATTCAAGTGCGTCATGTCGTTGCGCAATTTCGGGCGACGAAGCCTCGCTAACAGGCGTTCAGGCACGGCGCTCGCGACGCGCGCACCGCCATGCTCGACAAGCGCCACGGCGCACTCACGCAACGCCACAGGATGCGGTTCACCGAACTCTCACCCTGAGTCCGCCTCAACGGCTGGGAGTCATGGAAAGAAGACCTCGAATATCCCGGGTCCGTTCAAGCTCGATCCGCTCCAGCGCGAGCATTGTGTCGCTTGACAAAGTGGCTCTGCTTCGTCAAGGACACTGCATAGGGGCCGTAGCTCAGTCGGGAGAGCGCGTCGTTCGCAATGACGAGGTCAGGGGTTCGATTCCCCTCGGCTCCACCA
>PUKW01000033.1 GCA_003550665.1 Paracoccaceae bacterium
GCACCGCCTCCATGCGCTCGACGAGATACGGGTTGTAGCCGGCCTCGGGATCGGCGGCGCGGCTTTGCGCCTCGCGCGCCACGGTGCGTTCGGCGAGGCATTCGAAGATCAGGTAGTCGATTGCCCCGCTCGCTGCGAGCGCGGCGGCGGGGGCGATGCGGTCATCGGCGAAGCCCGCCCCCACACCCAGCCGCAGCGGCGTGCCCGCCACGGCCTAGAGCTCGCGCAGCGCGTTGAACTGATCGACATAGCCGGAGCCGTCGATCCGAGCGACGATGACCGTGGTGCGGCTTGTGTGCTGCGCGGCGGCGAGCGCGTCCTGCAGGGCGTTCTCGGTCTCGACCACGGCGGCATCGGCGCCGAAGCCATGCGCGAGGCTCTCCCAGTTGATGCCGCCGATGCCGACGCCGTATCTCGGGATGCCCTTGATCTCCTGCTTGATGCGGATCAGGCCGATCTCGCTGTCGTCAAAGACGACAACGGTGATGGGTAGATCCTCGCGCGCGGCGGTCTGCAGCTCGCCGAGCGCCATCATGAAGCCGCCATCGCCGGTGAAGGCGACGACCGGGCGGTCGGGATGCACGATCCGCGCCGCCAGCGCGCCGGGGATTGCAAAGCCCATCGAGCCGAGCCCGTTCGAGGTCAGGAACTCGCGCGGGCCGTAGGACTGCCATTTCTGCACCACCAGCAGCCGGCTCGCGCCCGCGTCGCAGGTGGCGATGGTGTCACGCGGCAGGACGGCGCGGGCGACCTCCATGGCGCGCTGCGGCGACAGCCCGTGCGCGGGCGTGTCGAGCGCGGCGGTCACGTCGTCGCGGAAGGTGGCCGCGGCCGTCTCTCCCCAGTCGGCGCCGCCGCGGCACAGCTCGGCCAGTGCAGGCAGCAGCGTGCGTAGATCCCCGAGCACCTCCATCTGCGCGGGCACCAGCGCATCGCGCGCGGGGATGTTGGCCAGCGAGATCACCGGCGTAGTGTAGGGCCAGGGCTTGGGCTGCAGCTCGACGGCGTCGAGGCCGATGGTGATGATCAGGTCGGCCTCGGAGACGAGCTTGCGCTCGATCAGCCCGCCGATGATGCAGCCCGCGCGCAGCGTGTGATCCTCGGGGATCGCGCCTTTGCACTTCGAGGTCGTCAGCACCGGCGCGCCGAGCGCCTCGGCAAGCGCGACCATCTCGGCCGAGGCATCGTCCCAGTAGACCCCGAGCCCGGCAAGGATCACCGGCTTGCGCGCCGCGTCGATGGCATCGACCACCCCCTTGAGCGCGGCGCGGTCGGGGGCGGGCGTGACGGTGTTGGGCAGGGTCGTGGGCGGGGCGACGGGCTCGCCGACCGCCCTGGTGGTCTCGCTTTGCGGCATGTCGAGCTGCACCGGGCCAGGGGCGGGCGCGGTCGCCTCGCGCATGGCGCGGGCGAATTGCTGGCGCGCAACGCCCGCCTCCACCGTCGTGCCCCATTTCACCAGCGGTGCATACATCGCCAGATGGTCGATGCGCTGGCGCAACCCGACGGCGTGCTCGGGCGCGGCGTAGCGGTCGGTGATGGCGATCAGTGGCGAGCGGTCGAGCGCGGCATGGGCGACGCCGTTGACCATGTTGGCCGCGCCGGGTCCGCGCGTGGACAGGCACACCCCCGGCGCCCCGGTCAGATCGCCGAGCGTCGCCGCGAGCATCGCCCCGGCGACCTCCTGCTTGATCAGGATGAAGCGCATGTCGCGCTGGCGGGCAGCCTCCATGAACTCCACCGACTCGCCGCCGGGATGGCCAACGATCACGTTGGTGCCGCTTTCCTTGATGGCGTCCGCGAGCGCCTCCACCGTCGTCGTCATCTCGTCGTCTCCTCCTGCCTGCGCCCGGCCGCGCCGGTGCGTTCCCTCCCGCGCGCTCACCGCCCCGGCGGCGGCACGACCACATCCTGCGCCGGCAGGTCCTGCCCGGCGAGAAAGCGTCTGTAATTGTCCACCGCGCGCGCGGCGACATTGGCGAAATTGTCGATGGTCGCGCCGGCGCAATGCGGGGTGACCACCGTGTTGGGCAGCTCGAGCAGCGGGTTGCCGACGGGCGGCTCCTCGGCGAAGGCGTCGAGCCCGGCGGCAGAGACATGCCCCGTGCGCAGCGCATCGACGAGGGCACCCTCGTCCACGAGCCCGCCGCGCGCGGCATTGACGAGGATCACGCCCGGTTTCATCGCCGCGATGCGCTCGGCCGAGATCAGCCCCGCCGTCTGCGGCAGGAGCGGCAGATGCAGGCTGAGCACATCCGCCTCGGAGATGAGCGCGTCGAGCCCGGCATGGCGCACGCCGAGCGCGGCCTCCTCCTCCGGGTCGGCGCGCTGCGGATCGTAATAGACGATCTTGACATCGAACCCCGCCAGCAGCCGCGCGAGCTGTCGGCCGATGGCGCCGAAGCCGACGATGCCCACCGTCTTGCCGTGCAGATGGCGGTTCTCGCCGCGCACCGCCTCCTTGTCCCAGCGCCCCGCCCGGGTCTGCGCATCGAGCCGCGGCAGCCTGCGCGCCGCTGCCAGCATCAGGAGCAGCGCATGCTCGGCCACCGGGATCGCGTTGCCCGCCTGAAGCCGCGCGAGCGCAATGCCATGCGCGGCGCAATGCTCCGTGTCGATGCGGTCCACCCCGGCGCCGAGCTTCTGGATGAAGCGCACCCCGGGTGCCGCTGTGAGCAGGGATGCGGGCATCGGCGTGGCCATCACGAAAGCCGCATCGGCCTGCGCGAGGGCGCGCGCGCGGGCCGCCTCCTCGGGCGCCTCGGTCACCGCGAGCTCCCAGCCCGGATGCAGGGCCGCGCGGATCGTCTCGATGATCCGCGGATGGAAGGGGTCGATGATCGCGATTCGGCGCTCGGGCATGGGCTCCTCCGTGCGGGCCGCGCGCCGGTGTCGGGCCGGTTCTGCGCTCGGCATTATCCTGTTGTATACACATGACGGTAATTGGATGCGAGAAGATTCTTTTCCGCCGCGGCCCCGCAGGCAAGACTTTCGCGCGCCGGGGGCGTGGCGTAAGGATGACGCAGGGGCAGGACTGTCCACACCAACATGCTGGTGCGCACACGCGCGCGCACCAGCCGCCGCCGGACCATAACGGATCGCCGCCATGTCGCGAGCACAGGAAATCTACGAGGCGCTGATCGCCGATCTGCGCAAGGGGAAATACCGCTATGGTGATCGGCTGCGCGCCGAGACGCTGGCGGCGGATTTCGGCGTCAGTCGCACCCCCGTGCGCGAGGCGCTGTCGCGTTTGCAGGAGCGCGGCCTGTTGGAGATGACCGCGAGCGGCCCCGCGGTGACGCGGCTGACGCGCCAGCACGTGCTCGAACTCTACGCGATGCGGGAGATCCTCGAGGGGTCGGCGGCGCGCTTCGCCGCTCAACACGCCTCGGGCAGTGATCTCGAGACGATGCGCCAGATCTGGGAGGCCTTCAGCCGCGCCGAGGGCGACAGCGACCGCGCCGAGCATCTCAACCGCGCGCTACACGACGCCATCTACGCGGCGGCCCATAACCGCTACCTCATGACCATGCTCGACGGCATGAACGACACCCTGATGCTGCTGCCAAGTACCACCTTCACCGTCGAGGGGCGCCATGCCCGCGCCGCCCGCGAGCACGAGGCCATTCTCGAAGGCATCGAGGCGCGCGATCCCGACCGCGCCGAGGAGGCCGCGCGCGCCCATATCCGCGAGGCGCGGCAGGTGCGGCTGGCGGTGATGTTCAGCTACTGAACGCGAGCGGCGCGGGCGGCTCGACCCCGTGACCGCGCAGAAGCGCCACCAGCGGCGCGAGATCGGCGCGACGGTAGGGGATGCCGTCGGCGCGCCGCGCCGCCTCCAGCCGGGCCTCGGGCTCGCCGGCGATCAGGATCTCGTCGAAGCCTTCGGCGCGGGGATTGTCCTTCACGGTGGCGACGAGCTCGGCCATCCGCCCGGCAAACGCGGCGCGGTCCATGAACAGGTCCGGGCGCAGCACGAAAACGAAATGGCCGACATTCTGCGGCCGGTCGAAATCCTTGTACTGATCGCCGACGCCGCCGGCGAACCCCGCCCCGGTGAGCACCCCCGAGAGAATGTCCATCAGCATCGACAGCCCCGATCCCTTGGGCCCGCCCATCGGCAGCACCACCCCCTTGAGCGCGGCCTCCGGGTCGGTGGTCGGGCGGCCATCGGCGTCGAGCGCGTAGCCCTCGGGGATCGGCCGGCCCTCGCGCGCGGCCTTGCGGATCTTGCCGCGCGCGGCGACGCTCGGCGACATGTCGAGGATGAAGGGCACGCCGCCCTCCGGCCCCGGCACCCCGGCGCCCACCGGGCTCGTGCCCAGAAGCCGCGCCCGCCCGCCCCAGGGCGGCATCGCCCGCGAGGCATTGGTGAAAACGAGGCTCGCATAGCCCGCCTCGGCGGCCTGCAGCAGATAATTCGCCGCCATTCCGAAATGGGTGCTGCGATGCACTCCGACGAGGCCGGTACCCTGCGTTTCGGCGAGCTCGGTGGCCGCCGCGACGGCGCGGGTGGCGACGACAAAGCCCAGCCCGTTGCCGCCATCGAGTCGCGCCGCGGCGGGGGCGACGGACTCGGGGGCCAGCGCGGGCGCGGGATCGACGAGCCCGCGGCGGATGCGCTCGACATAGCCGGGCAGGCGCACGATGCCGTGCGTGTCCACGCCGCGCAGATCGGCGCGCACGAGACAGCGGGCCGTCACCTCGGCATCGGGGCGCGGCACGCCTTCCCGGGCGAGAATCTCCGCGACCAGCTCCTGCGCGGTCGCGGCCGGCAGCTGCACGGTGGAGTCGGGTCGCGCCGTCTCGCTCATGTTCTTCTCCCCGGGGCCGTCTCTGCATCTTTTTGCATACACCTGAATACCGATTTCGACAAGAGCACACCGGTGGGATTGACCGGCTGCGCATTACTGTATACGACTGCATCCATCCGAGGAGGAGCCGGGGGAGGACGCGGCGGTGCTGCTACTCGAACACGACGCCAAGACGCTCATGGCCGCGCGCGGCGTGCCGGTGCCGGACGGGACCTGGCTCGCGGAAGGGGCGGAGCTCGCCCTGCCCTGTGTGCTCAAGGCACAACTACCAGCAGGCAGTCGCGGCAAGGCCGGTGGCATCCGCATTGTGCGCGACCGCGCCGAGGCGGAATGCGCGCGCCGCGAGATCGCTGCGCTCGAAATCGGCGGCCACCGCGTGGCCGGGCTGCGCGCCGAGGCGCTCGTGACCGGCGCGCGCGAACTCTATCTGGGCTTCGCGATCGACCCTGCGCGGCGCGCGGTGCGGGTGATGGTCTCGCCCGAGGGTGGTGTCGATGTCGAAACGGCCGGGCGCGCAGCAATGAGTGTCGTCCATGCGTCGCCGGAGCCCGCAGCACTCGAACGCGCCTGCGCGCAGGCCGCTGCGGGGCTGCCGGCGCCCGAGCGCGCAGTTCTGGCGTCGGCAGCGCCGGTGCTGGCGCGGTGCTTTCTCGATCTCGAGGCGCAGCTTCTGGAGATTAACCCGCTCTTTGCGCATGACGATGGCAGCTGGGTCGCGGGGGATGTGCGGCTGACCTGCGACGAGAACGCGCTGCCGCGCCAGCCGGCGATGGCCGCGCTGATCGCGGCCCGGCCGGGCGTCTATACCGGCGCCTGTTTCAAGATGGCGCATGGCTACGATTTCGCCGTAATCGACCCCGACGGCGAGATCGGCCTTGTCACCACCGGCGCCGGGCTGAGCATGAAGATCATCGACGAGATGACGGCCCACGGCGCGCGGCCCTGGAATTTCTGCGACATCCGCAGCGGACAGATGCGCGGCGATCCGGCGCGGCTCGTCGAGATCCTGCGGCGCATGGCGGCGGCGCCGGGGCTGCGGGTGGTGCTGGTCAACATCTTCGCGGGGGTGACCGATCTCGACGAATTCGCCGCATTGCTGCTCGCCGCGCGCGCCGAGGTGCCAGAGCTGACCCTGCCGATGGTGGTGCGGCTCGTGGGCAACGGTCAGGTGGCGGCCGAGGCGCGACTCGGTGCGGCGGGGCTCGCGCTCGAGCCCGATCTCGACCGTGCTTTGGCGCTTGCGGCGCAGATTGCCCGCCCTCAGGCGCAGCCCCATGCTTGAGACGGTGCTCGATCCCGCGCAGCCTGCGCCCGGCGTGATCGTGCAGGGCGCCACCGGACGCGCTGCGCGACGGCACGTGGCTCTGATGCAGGGCTATGGGACGCCAATCCGCGCCGGGGTGTCGCACCGCACCGACATCGCCGAGGTCGCCGGAGTGCCGGTCTTTGCCGATTGCGCCGCCGCTGTCGCTGCGACGGGGGCACGTATCAGCGTGATCATGGTGCCGCCGCTGTCGGTGCTCGCGGCAATGCGCGAGGCGCTCGAAGCCGGGATCGAGCTTCTGGTGACCGTCACCGAGGGCATGCCCGCCCATGACGCGCTGCGCGCGCATGCGCTGGTGGCGGCGGCGGGGGCGCGCTGGATCGGAGCCTCGACGCCAGGGCTCGCGGTGCCGGGGCGCATGAAACTCGGCTTTCTGCCCGATATCGCGCTGGCGCCCGGATCGCTCGCGGTGTGGTCGAAGAGCGGCACGCTGTCCTATGAGTGCTGCCTGCGGCTGACGCGGCGCGGGGTTGGACAGTCGGCCTGGATCGGGGTGGGAGGCGATGCGGTGAAGGGGAGCCGCTTTAGCGAGCTCGTCGCGCCGTTTCGCGACCACGCACCCACCCGCGCGGTGCTGATGATCGGCGAGATCGGTGGCACTGAGGAGGAAGACCTCGCCGAGACGCTGCAGCGCACGCCGATCGGCAAGCCAGTACATGCACTGCTCGCGGGCGCCGCCGCACCCGAGGGGCAGATGATGGGCCATGCCGGCGCCATCATCGACGGCACCACCGGCACGCTGGCCTCCAAGAGTGCCGCGCTCACTGCCGCGGGGGTGCGGGTGCATGCGCGCATCGACGACCTGGCCGACGCGCTCGCGGCCGAACATGCAGGGGAGTGCCCATGACGCCGCAGCTGAGCAGCGAACAGAAACAGATGATCCGCACCGTGCGCAAGCTCACTCAGGATCGTTTCGTCGCGCGCGGGACGCGCTGGCTCGATGGTAGTTTTCCGTGGGACAATATCCGCGAGTTGGCCGATATCGGGGTACTGGGGATGGCGGTGCCGGAGGAGCATGGCGGGCTGGGGCTGCCGGTCTTCGACACGGCACTTGTGCTCGAGGAGATTGCCAAGGGCTGCTATGTCACGGCGATGGCGGTGCTCGGCGAGGTCGGGGTGCAGACCCGCATCATCGCCACCTACGCCCCCGAGAGCATCCGCGCGCGGATCCTGCCCGGGGTGTGCGACGGCACCAACATCCTCGCCGTGTGCATGACCGAGCCCGATGCCGGCACCGATGTCGCCAGCTACCGCACCAATCCCCGCGTTACCGGCGACAGCGTCGTGGTGCAGGGCACCAAGACGATGATCAGCCGCGCCCCCGAGGCGGCGGCCTTCGTCGTCTTCACCCGCGTCGATGGTGCGCCGGGGCGCGAGGGGATCGGCTGCGTGCTCGTCGAGGCGGGCACGCCGGGGCTCGAGGTAACGGGCAACTATCACACGCTGGGCGGCGAGAACCTGCACGAGGTGCAGTTCAACGAATGCCGTGTGCCGCGCGAGAACCTGCTGATCGAACGCGACGGCTTCAAGGCGCTGCTCAGCGCGTTCAACACGCAGCGCTGCCTGAACCCGGCGATCTCGCTCGGGCTCTCGGAGGGCGCTTTTGACGCCGCACTACACTATGCTAGGGAGCGCACCGCCTTCGACCGCCCGATCGGCGGCTTTCAGGGGATGCGCTGGAAGCTGGCCGACATGTACAAGGACATCGAGGCCGGGCGCGGGCTGCTCTACCGCGCGTGCGCGAGCGCCGATCCCTTCCCCGACCCGTTCCTCGCCGCCACCGCCAAGGTGTTTTGCAACGAGATGTCGTTGCGCGTGACGAGCGAGGCGCTGCAGGTGCATGGCGGTTACGGCTATACCGACGAGGCGCTGGTCTCACGGCTCTATCGCGGGGCGCGCTACGGCTCGCTCGGCGGCGGTACCTCGGAGACGCTGCGTGATTTGATCGGCAAGCGGCTCATGGCGCGAAACGAGGATGGCGACGGCCTCCTCGGCCAATTCATCGACTGACCCGGAGAGACCCATGACCGACGCACCTGCCTTCACCAACCCGCTCAAGGACAGGCTCGCCCGCGGCGAGATCGCGCTCGGGATGAGCGTGCGCATGGTCCGCAGTCCCGACATCGCGCGGATCGCGCGCGCGAGCGGGCATGATTTCCTCTTCATCGACACCCAGCATTCGGTCTTCGACCTTGAGACCATCACCGCCATCGCCCACACCGCGCTGGCCATCGGCATCGCGCCGCTGGTGCGGGTGCGCGGCATCGACGACCCGGATGTCTCGCTGATGCTCGACAACTGCGTCAGCGGCATTGTCTATCCCGACATCAACACCGCCGAGGAGGACGCCCGCGCCGTGGCGACCTGCAAGTTCCCGCCACTGGGGCGGCGCTCGGTCACCGGGGGCTACCCGATGTTCGACTATGCCGGCGTGCCGCTCGCCGAGGCGACGGCACAGCTCGACGCGGCGACGCTGCTGGTGTGCATGATCGAGACGCCCGAGGGGCTCGACAATGTGGAGGCGATCGCGGCGACGCCGGGGGTGGACGCGATCCATGTCGGCACCAACGACCTGTTGGTGAACATGGGCAAGCCGGGGCACTTCGACGACCCCGCGATCATCGCCGCGCAGGAGCGCGTCAATGCCGCCTGCGCGGCCAACGGCATCGTCGCCGGCTGCGGCGGCAACCGCGATGTCGCGCGCCAGGCGCGCGCGGTCGCGGGCGGGGTGCGCTTCCTGACCACGCAGACCGACATCGCCTTCCTGTGGGCCTCGGCGCGCGGCTGGGTCGAGGAGGTTCGCGCGGCAACCGAAGGCTGAGCCTCAGGGCGCGGCGGCCCAGCCGATTACCCCGGCCCCGGCGAGGATCGCCACCGGGTGCAGCCGGCTGAGCCCGGCCAGCGCCGCCGCAACGAGGCTCACGAGCAGGCTCGCCCAGCTTGCCGCCGCCGCCTGCACCAGAAGCACCGCCCCGGCGAGCACCAGCCCCACCGTCACCGGCGCCAGACCCCGCGCCAGCGCCCGAAACCACCGCGCCCGCCCCCAGGACGACCACAGCTGCCCCACCGCCCCCGCCACCAGCGCCGCCGGCAGCGTGAAGGC
>PUKW01000167.1 GCA_003550665.1 Paracoccaceae bacterium
GCGCAGGCCGATGACATGATCTTCGGCTATGTGCTGGTCAATGACTGGTCGGCGCGCGACATGCAGGCCTGGGAGTATCAGCCCCTCGGCCCCTTCCAGGCCAAGGCCACGGCGACGACGATCTCGCCCTGGATCGTGATGCGCGAAGCGCTCGAGCCGTTCCGCGTCGATACCCCCGAACGCAAGGTCGAACTCCTGCCCTACCTGAAGGAACCGGGGCCGATGCTCTTCGACATCGCGCTCGAGGTTGGCATCGCGCCCGAGGGTAAGGCCGAGACGGTCGTCGCGCGCACCAATTACCGCGAGATGTATTACTCCTCCGCCCAGCAGCTCGCCCATCACGCCGTGGCCGGCGCGCCGATGAATGTCGGCGATCTCCTCGGCTCGGGAACGATCTCGGGGCCCGAGCGCGGCAATCGCGGCTCGATGCTCGAGATCAGCTGGGGCGGCAAGGAGCCGCTCGCGCTCGAGACCGGCGAGGAGCGCAGCTTTCTGGAGGATGGCGACACCGTGACGCTGCGCGGCCATGCGCAGGGCGACGGCTACCGCATCGGCTTTGGCGCATGCACCGGAACGCTCCGGCCCGCCGTGGCGCAGCCAGAATGGACGAAATGAGGAGACAGGCATGAGCAAGGCATTCGCATCGCAGGGCGACACCGCCGAGAAGAAGACCAGCTTCACCGAGATCGGCGACGGGCTTTGGGCCTTCACTGCCGAGGGCGACCCGAATTCGGGTGTCATCATCGGCGACGAGAGCGTCATGGTCATCGAGGCGCAGGCCACGCCGCGGCTCGCGAACAAGGTGATCGAGGAGATCCGCAAGGTCACCGACAAGCCGATCAGCCATCTCTTCATGAGCCATTACCACGCGGTGCGGGTGCTCGGCGCCTCGGCCTACGGCGCGCAGCAGGTGATCATGTCCGACACCGCCCGCGCCATGGTCGCAGAGCGCGGGCAGGAGGACTGGGACAGCGAGTTCCAGCGCTTCCCGCGCCTCTTCGAGGGCCACGAGTCGATCCCCGGCCTGACCTGGCCGACCACGACCTTCTCGGAGCAGATGAGCGTCTATCTCGGCAAGCGCCGGGTCGACATCCTGCAGCCGGGGCGCGCCCATACGGCGGGCGATGCGGTCGTCTGGGTGCCCGATGCCGAGGTGATGTTCACCGGCGACATCGTGGAGTATCACTCGGCCTGTTATTGCGGCGACGGGCATTTCGGCGACTGGGGCGACACGCTCGACGTGATCGCGGGGTTCCAGCCCGCCGCCATCGCGCCCGGGCGCGGCGATGCGCTGATCGGCGAGGAGATGGTCCACGCCGCCATCGAGAGCACCCGCGACTTCGTCGAGAGCACCTACCGCCCCGCCGACAAGGTCGCCGCGCGCGGCGGCACGCTGCGCGAGGCCTGGGACGCGGTGCGCGCCGAATGCGACCCGAAATTCAGGGACTACGCCATCTACGAGCACTGCCTGCCCTTCAATGTCGCGCGCGCCTATGACGAGGCACAGGGCATCGACACGCCCCGTATCTGGACGGCCGAGCGCGACATCGCGCTGTGGAAGGCCCTGCAGGGCTGAACCGGAGGCGGCGATGAACAAGGTCTTCGAGCGCGCGCTCTACCCTTACCGGCGCAGCGCGGATCAGGACGCGGCCGCCCCTGTGCGCCACCCCGTGATCGTGGTCGGCGCGGGACCGGTGGGCCTCGCCGCCGCGATCGACCTTGCCCAGCGCGACGTGCCCGTCGTCGTGCTCGACGACAATGACAAGGTCAGCTTCGGCTCCCGGGCGATCTGCTTTGCCAAGCGCACGCTAGAGATCCTCGACCGGCTGGGCTGCGGCGACGCGGCCGTCGAGACCGGCGTGACCTGGAATCTCGGCAAGGTGTTCTTCGGCGAGCGCCGCGTCTTCGAGTTCAATCTGCTGCCCGAGGACGGGCACAAGCGCCCCGCCTTCATCAACCTGCAGCAATACTATCTCGAACAGTTCATGGTCGAGCGCGCGCATGAACTCACGGCCGCGGGCAAGCCGCTCGAGCTGCGCGGGCGCAACCGGGTCACGCAGGTCACGCCGTGCGGCGATCATGTCGCGCTCGATATCGAGACACCGGAAGGGAGCTACGCGCTGGAGGCCGACTGGCTGGTCGCCTGCGACGGGGCCGGCTCGCCGATCCGCGCGATGATGGGGCTCGATTTCGTCGGCAAGGTCTTCGAGGACAACTTCCTCATCGCCGATGTGAAGATGCAGGCGGATTTTCCCGCGGAACGCTGGTTCTGGTTCGACCCGCCCTTCAATCGCGGCCAGTCGGCGCTCCTGCACAAGCAGCCCGACGATGTCTGGCGCATCGATCTGCAGCTCGGCTGGGACATCGACCGCGAGCGCGAGAAGCAGCCCGAGCGGGTGATCCCGCGCATCCGCGAGATGCTGGGCGCGGATGTGGAGTTCGAGCTCGACTGGGTATCGATCTACACCTTCCAGTGCCGGCGCATGGACCGGTTCCGCCACGGCCGCGTGATCTTCGCCGGCGACGCCGCGCACCAGGTCTCGCCCTTCGGCGCGCGCGGGGCCAATAGCGGGGTGCAGGACACAGACAATCTGTGCTGGAAGCTCGCGGCGGTGCTGAACGGCAGCGCCCCCGCGCGGCTCATCGACAGCTACGACGCCGAGCGGGTCCAGGCTGCCGACGAGAACATCCTCAACTCCACCCGCTCGACGGAGTTCATCACCCCGAAATCCGAGATCAGCCGCATCTTCCGCGACGCGGTGCTCGACCTCGCCGAGGCGCATCCGTTCGCCCGCCCGCTCGTCAATTCCGGGCGCCTCTCGATGCCCTGCGCCCATGACCCCAGCCCGCTGAGCGGCCCCGACGCGCCGGGGATGCCCGCGCGCACCCGCCCCGGCGCGCCAGCCGTGGACGCACCGCTGGGCAATGGCTGGCTGATGGATGCGCTGGACGGCGGCTTTCAGCTTCTGGGTATCGACGCGGATATCCCGCAGGACGTCGCGCATGACGGCGTTGCGGTCTCGACGCTGCGCCTCAGCACCGCGGACAACCCGGCGCTGCGCGAACGCTATCTCGGCGAGGCCGAGAGCGCGGGGTATCTGCTGCGCCCCGACCAGCACGTCGCCGCGCGCTGGCACAACCACGATGCGCAGGCCGTGGGCGCCGCGATCGACCGCGCGCTCGGCAAGTGAGGGAGGACCGATGAGCAGCCTCGAAACCGCCCCCAACATCGCCGGGCCAGACGATTTCTATGCCGAGTTGCTCGCCGCGCATGAGGGGCTCTCGAAGGCCGAGAGTGACGCGCTCAATGCGCGGCTGGTCCTACTGCTGGCCAATCATGTGGGCGACAGGGAAGTGTTGTGCGCGGCGCTGGCGGCCGCGCGCGCAGCGACGCCGCCGCCGCGATGAAGTGTGCGAAAGGGGGTTGCAACATATTCGGTTTCGCTTATGTGTGCGTGAACACATGCAATCGAGGGAATATGAAATGACCGCTTCCCCCATCGTCAAGACCTTCTTCGACCGCCCCACCGGCTCGCTGCAATACGTCTTCCACGACCCGGAGACGATGAAGGGCGCCATCGTGGACCCGGTCTGGAACTTCTACCCCGAGGCCGGCGCGGTCACCACCGAGGACGCCGACCGAATGCTCGCCTATATCGAGAGTGAAGGCATCGAGATCGTCTGGATCCTCGACACCCATCCGCATGCCGATCACTTCTCCTCGGCGCCCTACCTGGCCGGCAAGCTCGGCGCCCCGCGCGCCATCGGCGAGAAGGTCCGCGAGATCCAGAAGCTCTGGCAGGGCATCTACAACCTGCCCGCCGATTTTCCGACCGATGGCAGCCAGTGGGACCGGCTCTTCCATGAGGGCGACGAGTTCGATGTCGGCAACATCAAGGTGAGGGTGCTGTTCTCGCCGGGGCACACGCTGGGCTCGATCACCTATGTCGCGGGCGATGCGGCCTTCGTGCATGACACCTTCATGGCCCCCGAGTCGGGCACCAGCCGCGCCGACTTCCCCGGCGGCTCCTCGGCGGTGCTGTGGGACTCGATTCGCGAGATCCTCGAGTTGCCGGGCGACACGCGGCTCTATGTCGGCCATGACTACCCCGAGGAGGGCGCGGACCCCGCCCCGGTGGCGACCGTGGCCGAGCACCGCGAACGCAACAAGCATGTGCGCGACGGCATCTCGAAGGACGAGTTCGTGCGCACGCGCGACGAGCGCGACGCCACGCTCAAGCTGCCCGCGCGGATGCTGCACGCGCTGCAAGTCAATATCCGCGGCGGCCGCCTGCCCGAGCCCGAGAGCGACGGGCATTCCTATCTCAGGATCCCGGTCGGCAAGTTCGACCCGCGCTGACCCTTGCGAACCCCGGCCGCGCGCCGGGGGTCGCGCTTTCGGGACCTGCCGCCCTGCCCCCGGCTTGACACCACCCGCCGCGCACGGCAGCGCTGAGCCCATGGAGCCCGGTCTTGGATACGCGCTGCTCGTGGCGCTCGGGGGCGCGCTCGGAGGCGCGGCGCGGCACTGGGTATCCGGTGCCGTCGCGGCGCGTATGGGCGAAGCGTTTCCGTGGGGCACGCTCGCCGTCAATGCCAGCGGCGCGGCGCTGATCGGGCTGCTCGCCGGGCTGGCCGAGCGCGGCGGCCTGTGGCTGTTTCTCGCCATCGGGGTGCTCGGCGCCTATACGACCGTATCGAGTTTCGCGCTGCAGACCCTGTCGTTGTGGCGCGCGGGCGCGTGGGAATCGGCGGCCTTGAACATGGCGTTGTCGCTGGGTCTGTGTCTCTTGCTTGCCACCGCGGGCTGGGCGCTCGGCGCGCGGCTCGGCGCATGAGGGCGCTGCAACCATATGCGGTCGTCGCGCTCGGCAGCGGGCTGGGGGCGCTGGCGCGCTACGGGGTCGGGCTGGCTTTCGCGGGGGCGGCGTTTCCCTGGGCGACGCTTATCGCGAATGTCGCGGGCTCGGTGCTGATCGGGGCGTGGTTCGCGCTCACCGGGCCAAGCGGCGCCATCGCGATCACCGATCTGCAGCGCCAATTCGTCGTCGCCGGGTTCTGCGGCGGCTTCACGACGTTTTCCATCTTCAGCCTCGAGACGCTGGAACTGGCCGCCGCCGGCGCGACGGGCACCGCGGCGGCGAATGTCGCGCTCTCGGCGGTGCTGTGGATGGCGGGGGTGTGGGTCGGCGTCGCGGCGGGCGGCGCGATCGCGCGGCGTCAGGCGCGCGACCGTTCGCGGCGCAGCGGCTGACGGCCCTCGCGGCCGAGCAGCCAGACGCCCCCCTCCTCTACGACCACCGCACTTAGTGGCCCGCCCCAGGCCGCGCCGGAGTCGATATTGACGCGGTTGCCGTAATGGGTGGGCGCGTCGATTGCGGTATGGCCGTGCACCACGAGCCCGCCGTGATCGCGCGGATCCTCCAGGAAGCCCTCGCGGATCCAGAGCAGATCGCGCATGCTCTGCTCGTCGAGCGGCACGCCGGGGCGCAACCCCGCATGCACGAAGATCGTCGATCCCGCGCGGTGCAGCATCGGGCGCTCCGCCATGAAGCTTCGATGCGACTGCGGCACAGCGGCGCGCGCCTCGCGATGCACCTCGGCCAGCGGGCGCGTATCGGGCGCGCGCACGCCGTAGGATTCGAGCGTCGCCACCCCGCCGATATTCGGCTCCAGCCAGGCATGCGCCGGCAACCGGCCATGCGCGGCGGCATTCGGATCGTCGAGAAACAGCTTGAACAGGTAGTCGTGATTGCCGCGCAACACGACCCAGGGCCGTCCTGCCGCGCAGCCCGCGCGCAGGAACTCCACCACGCCGCGGCTGTCCGGGCCGCGATCCACGAGATCGCCGACATGAATCACCGGCGCGTCATGATCGCCCGTGGCGCGACGATCGGCCTCGATGCGGTCATGCGCCGCTTCGAGCAGCGCGCGGTGGCCGTGAATGTCCCCGATCGCATATGCGCGCATCCGCGCCTCCGTACGCTGCCGCGCGATGCGCCCGCCATCCCCGATGGCGGGCGCTAACTTACACGGATGCGTTACGCAACGTCGAACTGCAGCTGCCGGACCTGGCGGAACATCCGCGTCGCACGCAGCTTGTCGAGCGCGGCGTCCGACGCCTCGCCATCGAGATAGAGAAAGGCGATCGCGTCCTTGCCCGCGGCGGAGCGACCGAGCGCGAAGTTGCCGATATTGACGCCGTTGTCGCCCAGCGTCTGACCCAGCGTGCCGATGATCCCGGGCACATCGTCATGCGTCGTGTAGAGCATGTGCGCGCCGACCTCGGCGTCGATGGTGATGCCCTTGATCTGGATGAAGCGCGGCTTCTGGTCCGAGAACACGGTCCCCGCGACCGACCGCTCGCGCTGCTCGGTGACGACGGTGACCTTGATATAGGCGTCGAAGGAGCCGGATTTCTCCTGCCGCGTCGTCGAGACCTTGATGCCGCGCTCGCGCGCCGCGACCGGAGCGGAGACCATGTTCACATCCGGGTTCACCACCTTCATGACCCCGGCGATCACGCCCGAATTGAGCGCGTCGAGATTCATCTCGGTGACGGTGCCGTCATAGAGGATGTTGATCGCCGTGATCGGCTCGTCCGTCATCTGCCCGGCGAAGGCGCCGAGATGCTCGACGAGCTTCATCCACGGCCCCATCACCGCGGCCTCCTCGGCGGTCACCGAGGGCATGTTGAGCGCGTTCTGCACCGCCCCGGTGAGCAGGTAATCCGACATCTGCTCGGCCACCTGCAGCGCGACATTCTCCTGCGCCTCGGTCGTGGCCGCGCCCAGATGCGGCGTGCACACCACGTTGGGCAGCCCAAAGAGCGGGTTCTCCGTGGCCGGCTCCTCGGCGAACACGTCGAAGGCCGCCCCGGCGAGATGGCCGGACTTGAGAGCCTCTGCCGCAGCCGCCTCGTCGACGAGCCCGCCGCGCGCGCAGTTGATGATCCGCGCGCCGGGCTTCATCTTCGCGATGTTCTCGCGCGAGATGATGTTCTTCGTCTTGTCGGTGAGCGGGACGTGCAGGGTGACGAAATCGGCCCGCCCGAGCAGCTCCCCGAGCTCGACCTTGGTGACGCCGAGCTTCTTGGCGCGGTCATCCGTCAGGAACGGATCATAGGCGACGACCTTCATGCGCAGCCCGCGCGCACGTTCGGCCACGATGGAGCCGATATTGCCCGCCCCGATCAGGCCGAGCGTCTTGCCCGTCAGCTCGACCCCCATGAAGCGCGATTTCTCCCACTTGCCAGCCTGGGTGGAGGCGTTGGCCTCCGGGATCTGGCGCGCGAGCGACATCATCATCGCGATGGCGTGTTCGGCGGTGGTGATTGAGTTGCCGTAAGGCGTGTTCATCACGATCACGCCCTGCCTGGAGGCCGCCGGGATATCGACATTGTCGACCCCGATGCCGGCGCGGCCGATCACCTTGAGACCCGGCGCCGCGGCGAGGACCTTGTCCGAGACCTTGGTGGCCGAGCGGATCGCGAGACCGTCATACTCGCCGATCACGGACAGAAGCTTGTCCTTGTCCTTGCCGATCTCGGGGTCGAAGGTGACCTCGATGCCGCGGTCGCGGAAGATCTGCACGGCCTTGTCCGACAGCTTGTCGGAGACGAGAACCTTGGGTGCCATGATGTGGCTCCTTTCTGTGAAACGCACAGGCCCCGCCGCATGCGGCGTCGCGGGGCCATAGAAGATTGTCCGATTACTGCCCGGCGCGCTCGGCGCGGTAGGCCCATTCAATCCAGGGCATCAGCGCCTCGATATCGCCGCGCTCCACAGTGGAGCCGCACCAGATTCGCAGCCCCGGCGGGGCGTCGCGGTAAGCGTCGATATCGAAGGCCACGCCTTCCGCCTCGAGCCGCTTGACCACGGCCTTGGCGAAGGAAGCGGCATCGTCGATGGCCGGATCGGTGAATTTCAGGCACACCGAGGTGGTAGAACGCGTCGCCGGGTCGGCCGCGAGATGGTCGATCCAGTCGCGTCTTGCCACGAAATCGGCCACCGCGCCGGCATTGGCCTCCGCCCGCTCGATCAGCGCCTTGCGCCCGCCGATCGCCCGCGCCCAGTCAAGCGCCAGCAGGTAATCCTCCACCGCGAGCATCGAGGGGGTGTTGATCGTCGCGCCCTCGA
The DNA here is from genome assembly GCA_003550665.1 of Paracoccaceae bacterium. Lineage (GTDB taxonomy): Bacteria > Pseudomonadota > Alphaproteobacteria > Rhodobacterales > Rhodobacteraceae > Alkalilacustris. The sequence goes on from PUKW01000167.1 coordinate 8,139, forward strand.
AGATGCCCTCGTTGAGCTTGCCGCCCTTGGTCATGCGGAAGATCTTGGGCAGCGGCCAGGGCGGGGTGTAATTCTCCAGCCGCTCGACGGCACGCGGCGACAGGATCAGCACGCCATGCGCCGCCTCGCCGCCCATAACCTTCTGCCAGGAGAAGGTCGTCACGTCGAGCTTGTCCCAGGGCAGCTCCATCGCGAAGGCCGCCGAGGTCGCATCGCACAGCGTCAGCCCCTTGCGATCCGCCAGGATCATCGAGCCGTCGGGCACGCGCACGCCCGATGTCGTGCCGTTCCAGGTAAAGCAGACATCGCGGTCGTAATCGAGCGCGGCCATGTCGACGATCTCGCCGTAATCGGCCTCGTGGATGCGCGCATCGAGCTTGAGCTGCTTGACCGCGTCGGTCACCCAACCCGCGCCGAAGCTCTCCCAGGCGACCATCTCGACGGGACGCTCGCCCAGCATCGACCACATCGCCATCTCGTAGGCGCCGGTATCGGAGGCGGGCACGATCCCGATGCGGTAGTCGTCGGGCACGCCGAGGATCTCGCGCGTGCCGTCGATCGCGGCCTTGAGCTTCGCCTTGCCTGGCTTCGAGCGATGCGAGCGCCCGAGCGGGGCGTCACCGAGCCGATCAAGCGCGAATGTGGGGATCTTGGCGCAGGGGCCGGACGAAAAATTGGGATTGGCCGGCCGGATGGCCGGTTTCGTCGCGTCAGTCATGTCTATCCTTCCAGATAAGCGCCCCTCGTTGGGGAGGGGTGTCCCGCTGCGGCACCTACGAAATCCCCAGGAAAATAGCAAGCCCCGTCGCTACTTCCCCCGCAGCTTCGTGCACGGACGTGCAGAACGGTGCAGGAACATGCCCGGCCGAGTGGCACAAAACTGACACAGCGCGTTCTCAAGACGTTCGCGCGACCGATGGCCGGGATGGTGCCGACGAAAGCGGAGAGGCGCGCCTTGAAAATGAAACCGCCGCATCCGGTGGAGCGGGCACGGCGGGAAATGTTAGGAAGGCCGCAAAAGGAAAAGCAGCGCGTTTCCGCAGTCGAGAATACCGACTTCGCGCCGAGCGCGCAACC